>NZ_LT977072.1:31314-111063 GCF_900250075.1 Cupriavidus taiwanensis | reverse complement strand
AGCGGCCACGTGTTTGTGTTCCGTGGCCGACGCGGCGGTTTGGTCAAGGTGTTTTGGTAGAGCGGTGATGTCATGTGTTTGCTGATGCAACGGCTTGCACGCGGCGTTCGTTTGGCCGAGTTCACTCACATGGGTAACACTTTGAGACTTAGATATCTCTTGTGAGGTTTCCGTTCATCTATTCCTCCAATCACGATGGGGCCGAAGTGAACATGCCAGAGACCTTCCTCGATCGCTTCAAGACCAACCAGCTCGCCATGCAGTAGGTGCCCGACGTACATCACCACATTGCGACGTTTGAGCAAGCCGTTGGTGCTCACCCGGTGCGTCTCCATGTAGCTCGGATAGCTCATCTCCGGCAGCCGGGCTGGGTACTCCCGATTCGAGGATGTGTAGCAACTGTGCGGCGTGCGCTGGCTCAGCGCCTCATGGGGCCGCTCTTCGTTGTAGAACCGCCGGAACGCGTCCATGCGCCGCTGCTGCGCCGCCAGCGTCGCCGCTGGCGGCAACACTGTCGCGCGCTTGAGCGTGCGATGCATGCGCTCGTGCCGTCCGTTCTGTTCCGGACGCCCCGGGGCAATGCGCTCTGGCACGATCCCCAGCTTGAGCCACCAGATCGACAACTGCGTCAGCCCGCCGCAACTGGTCGATGCGAACGGCACGCCATTGTCCGTGCGCAGCCGGTCCGGTAGCCCATAACGACGGAACAGCCGCTCGAACGCCGACTTCGTCGGCGCCAGTTGCGGCCCGCCCAGGCCTTTGCAGCCCAGCAGGTATCGGCTCGCGTGGTCCATCACCGTGAGCGGATAGCACCAGCACTGGTCCGCAGTCAGGAACTGCCCCTTGAAATCCGCGCTCCACAGTCCGTTGGGCTCGCGCGCAGAGCGCAGTGGCGTGCCGTACCGCGCCACGCGCCGGCGCTTGTGCCGCGGCTCGATCCGACCTGCGGCCTTGAGGATGTTGTAGATCGTCGTGCGAGAGGGTACCTCGGCCTCGCCAAACCGCTCGGCCAGCCGTTTCTGGATCTTCTTCGGCCCCAACTCCGTGCCGCCATGCCCGCGCAATTGCAGGACCGCCTGGCGGATCGGATAGGCAATCCGCTCTTGGTCATGCCGGCAGCGGCTGCCTTCGTTCAGCCCGTTGAGGCCTTCGTTCGCATACCGCTCGATCCACTTGTAGCCGGTCTTGCGGCTGATGCCATAGCGCTCGCACAACGCACTCACGCTATCCCTGCGTTGCAGCTGATCGATAACAAACAACAATCGTTGTTCCATAGGTGTGAGCTCACTCCAGGGCATGGGCATCTCCCGGTGGCAGTCGCCCATGCAGGGTAGAAAACTGTTACCTATGTGCTTGAACTGTTCTGTTACCTATGTGGGTGAACCGTACCCGCGATGCATGCATCGGGCATCTGGGATGCATGCATCGGGCATCTGGAAGACTTGGTAAAATCGCAGAAGGCAGGGGGCGGCAACGGACAAGGCCGAAATCGAACATCTCAAGTTGCTGATCGCTAAGCTGCGCCGCATGCGGTTCCGGCAACGGCTTGCGTTGCGCCTGTTCCGGCACCGTGCGCGGCGTCCTGGGGAATCTCGATCGGTGCCGCGTGTTCGTCGGCCTCGAGTTCTTCAAAACGCAGTTCAAGTAGTTCGATCTGGCGGTCCAGCTTCTCCGAGCTGTGGCTTAACTAGCTTCTGGGTCATACGCCATGTCCGAGCCAAGCTGGCATGTTTATGTTGCGATCACATCAGGCCGCTTCGCCGAGCCGCCCGATTGAGCGTGGCATAGCGTTGAGGACAACCGGCCGACCAAGTTGCAAGACGCCATTCCATCCACCTCGACACGGATTCCGGGATACGGTGCGCGCAATCAGATGATTGGATCAATGCCACCACTACGCTGATATAGCACTAGAACATGCGCGCGCCCTTGCATTTTACTTGTAATAATCAGGCGAGCACAGTTCCTTAACAGTTAGACCTTCGGGTGCTTCCAGAAAACCGTACTTTGCCAGGATGCTTTTAACTGTGCCATCAGCTTTCAATTTCGCGAAGCTCGCATTGTATGCATCGCGTAGATCGGCATCCTCGGGCCGAAACACCATGGCACCATAGTTAGCGGACTCACGACCGTTCTTTAGTATGCGCCCTTTAAATGGAACGGCGCGTTCAATACGATCCTTAAGCGCAGGTTGTTTAAGAAGTGTATCAACAGTTGCAGCACCAAACGTGATAGCGTCGATCCGTCCCGCGACGAGCGCGGCGACTCCAGAATCAACACTCTGGAACAACTGCATCCGCTCTCGAGGAATGCCTGCGCCTACTGCATTCTCGGTATTGGAGCTGCCCCGACCACCGCCCATTCGAATGGCCGAATTGCCGATAACATCTTCATAGCTGTGAATTTTAAGCGGATTACCTTTCAAAACAAGCATCCCATCGACGCTAGCAAGATCTGGGTTACTGAAAATTACTTGCTTGCACCGAGGTGCGGTGATACCCATACCGGCCGCAACAACGTCGACTTTTTTCGCAAGCACGCTCGGAATAAGCGCGCCAAACTCCATATTAACAAATTCAAAGCTCTTGATTCCTAGGGGCCGTAAAACTGCCCTAATCAAGTCCGGGTGAACACCGGAAACACTGCCATCAGGATTAATAAACGACCAAGGCGAATTGTTGGTTATACCAATCTTGATACTACTCTCTCGCAGAACACGTTCCTTAGTCTGCTGAGCCGTCGCGGCCGTTGAGGCCGTCATGCCAATGGCCACAGCAATATATATAAACATTTTTGAGAATGAAACCATCTTTGCCCCCTGCTTGTAGTAGGTGGCGCTTATTGCGCCATTTTAGCAACTGATCTGCGAAAGACTATCATCCGATATCCGAACCGTTACTCCAGAAACCCTATGCTAGTGCCGTTTTCGCGAAATTAAGAAGATCTAATACAGGAATAGAGGTGACTTCACGGATTTTTTTCCGAAAATCCGGAACCAACGTGCATTCCAGCACCAAGACACCGATGTTATTGAAAGCCCCGTCCTTATCGAACGCCTCAACCAGGCACTCAGTCAACTGTCTGGCCATACCGTCTTTGCTCCAACGGCATGGATTTTCGTCGGCGCACCGGTCAAAGACCCAGTTCGCCCAGTCAGGCAGGTCATTGATGCTAAGAAAACGAAGGCGGTCAAACCCCGAATGATTCTTCAATAGAGGTACAAGCGGCTTCGCGTCCCACGTGATAATCCCAACAGGCGACTTAGTCATGCGCAATGCGAGGTCGAGAAATTCGAGCGCACTGGTCAATACGGGCGTAGCTGTTTGCCCATATAGGTGTTCACGGGACGCCCACATATAGCCGCAATTCCCGATGATCAGATCGGTGCGTCCATCGAGTCGCTTAGCTGCCTCCAAAATGCCATTGGCAGCGGCGGTAGTCGGAATCTTGTTGGACACTGCATCGGCACCCTGTGCAATGGTCTTGCTTAAAGGCACCGGCCATAGAGCTGGGTCGTCCACCATGAAAGGCATCACTGACTCATGGCCACTCTCGCACGATTGTTTCATTTCGTCACCGGAGTCAAGCTTGATGACTCCCAGAACCGGCCTTTTTTTTTCACGAGAGTCAGCGTCTCCCACCCCACTGTCACCTTGCTTGAGTTCTGATGCTGTCATTTGGAGCTTACACTGATTCATAGGATTCCATGGCATGATGGAAACACGATGGGTACCAGTTCCGACGAGCCCTTTTTGTTCACTGGGTCATCCTGGTTAACTTCAACAACGCGGACAAAAGAGTATAGGTCAATAGTGGGTGTATGCTGTCAAGTCAGTCAACTTCGCGCGCTCCCCATGACGGCTTCGAGTGATACTGTGCCCTCCTTCGACAGAAACAATCGGTAGTGGGTGATCGTAAGGGGCGTCCTCTTTGTACCCATGCGCAGTAACAACGAGCACCACATGTGCTTCGGAAGAAACGGTTCGCTGGCGGACAAGTCTCCTGACGCCAGACAGCGCTGCTACACTGGAAAGTTCCGCATAGAGTCCCGCTTGTGCCAATTTCCGCTGATCACTAATAACCGCGGCCTCATCGACGGTCGCGATTCTTCCACCGGTCAAGCGCAATGCCTCCAGCGCCTGATAGGTTACAGTAGATCCGCCAATTGAAGCCATTTTCGATTCCCCCGGGAAATCACCTCGCAAGTCTGCACCATCGAAGACCCGGGCGATTCGAGGAAACGGCTCCACGGCATGCACCTTCGGCACCGTTGGAACAAGGCCTGCCTTCTTAAGGTCCAGATAACCCCGTGCGATACCCCATAGGATGTCGCCTCTCGCTGTCGGGACGATGATGTCAGTCGGCCGAGCATCAGCATCACATTGACCATATAATTCCAGCGCGATCGCTCGGTAGCCGTCTACGCCAAACGGATTACTTCCCACAGGAGGTGTCAAATAGTTCGTAGCCGGATACCACTCTCCCGCAACGGCTTTACGACGAATAAGTTCCCATCGTTCCTCCGGAGTCGCAGTGGCGATCAGCTCAGCCCCATGCATTTCTACAGCGCGGCGCCAGTTGCCACTCATTTTTGGCGTAGTGACGACCACGCATCGTAGTCCAGCGCGTGCTGCATATGCGGCGAGCGAGACGCCGGCGTTACCACTAGACGCCGCTGAAACGGTGGTCGCGCCGATTTCTTTAGCGCGCCGAACAAAGAGAGCACTCATCCGATCCTTGTGGGAGCCGGTCGGATTGGCACTTTCGTTCTTCGCGAAAAGCGCCCGAATGCCAATTTCCTCAGCCAACTTAGGTAACGCAACAAGCGGAGTCCTCCCTTCGCCGAGGAAGGGTCCGCCAGGATAGGCCAACCATGCTTCAGGGTGGTCACGGTCATAAGTGTGTGGGACTTTCTCGTAGTGTGGCGCGACACTAACGGGAAAGCCCTCCGCCAAGCAAGCGGGGCACCCTTCAAAATAGTCGGCGATGGGATGCGAGGTGCCGCACCGGATGCAATTCATGCCGGTGATGTACAAGTTAAGTGATGTCCCGCTCATCGTCATTGCCTAGTTCAGTTATCCGAAATGTCTCGCATCAATCCGTAAAGGCAGTCGCCGCGCCGCGTAAGGGTTGGAAAACGATGACACGCAATAAGCCCGGAAGCGGGAAAAGACAGCGCGATTGGAGGCTCCGTCGGGCGACAGAATGAGTGCAAGTACCCCGCATGCTGCCCCGCTGTCACATCAACTCCGACGGCAACTGCCGGTTCAAATAGCCCATCAGATTCGGCGTAGAGATAATATTCCCGGCCCGGAACGTCAGTCATGCGGGTTTCATCGGCCACAGCAACTTCGCGGTCCTTTCGAATCCCCAAATGGCTGAGAAGTCGTCTGACACCCGAACTGGCGATGTCTTTCCCCTTCTGACGGTAAGTTGCACCACCTCCCAACTCTGCCGTGATGACAGGGACGCCCAACAGTTCGGCCGCTGCGGCTAAGGTGGTATTGCCTCCCCCGCCGTTGCCATCAGTCAAATAGCTCACGGGTGCGCTAAAAACCTTCACTAGTTCTAGCAGTTGTCGATGGCGCTCACGATCTGCAGACGGACGAATTAGAGCACAAGGCTGATATTCAAGTGAGCGTCCTCCGGAATGAAGGTCTACAACAACATCCGCCAGGGGCAAGATGACTTCAGTAACATAATGCGCGATCATTTCTGTCGCGGTACCATGTGCCTTTCCCGGATAGACGCGGTTTAGATTACCCTCGTCAATAGGGGACACGCGCCGCCCAGCCTCGACAGCCGGATAGTTAAGTGCGGGAAGAATGATGATCCTGCCGTGGATCTGGCTCGGCTCGACAGAACGCGCGAGCTCCATTAAGGCTATCTGCCCTTCATACTCGTCGCCGTGCGTTCCGGCGATGAGAACCGCTGTCGGTCCGTCGCCATTGCGGATACAAACAACCGGAATTGGAATCCAGCCATAGGCCGATAGGTCGGTTGAAATCGGCAACCGTAGGCAATCGGACTGCTTTCCGTCACGATTGAAATCGATCGGCGACCAAATACGCGTTGGTGTCGACATTACTAAGCCTTTATTTAAAGAATCACGGGAATTACTTCTGGCGACAGTGCTGATAGGAATTCAACGCCATCATCGCGCACATATATCACTTCTTCGAATTGGAACACTGCGCCATCTCGTTCTAGCTTTGGCTCGATATGTAGGATCATGCCAGGGCGGATTTCGGTGTGGTCACTGGAGGAAAGCGATGGTGGTTCAGTCACGTCCATGCCGCCACCATGACCGATTCGAGAGACCGCCCCATATAACTGACCAGGCTTGAATTTATTCCACAGTCTGCCAAAATTGGCGTAGACGTCTGCGCACGTCATGCCACCTCTGACGGAACGCGCGAGAGCATGAGTCAAATCCCGCATAAGCGTGTAGGTCTCTCTTTCCCACTGCTCCGGTTCACCCGCTCGTGCGGTACGGTTTCTGTCCGCTGGGTACCCGCCATAGGTTGCTCGAAAGTCCGTCCAAATATAATGCCCTGGTTCCAGCCGCCTTTCACTAGGTTGGCGGCCATAGGCGAAATCGCCTTTACTGAATAGCATCGCTATCTGATCAGCGCTTTCGGCACCATTCAGAAAAATTTCAGCTTGCATACGCTGGTAAAGTTCGTACTCCGGCATCCCAAGGCGCGCGTCTGCAATGGCGCGATCGAAGGCGTCATTTACGATAGCGAACGCAGTACGTTTTAGCGAAGCTTCAAAAGGTGATTTGATAAGACGAACGCGCCAGAGTGTCTGCGCAGCGGTCAGCACTTTACCGCCCGAAGACAGATTATTCAGCGTATCGACGAGCTCTAATGAACCGACCCCGACCATATCCTGCCCATAATCAAGGCCAATTCTAGGCGCAATGCCTTTGCAGGACTTGCAAATGCTATTCACCACCAGCTCGACGGCCTCAGCGAGGTATCCGTCATAATATTGTGCTGTAAATGCTCGAGGCTTTAAATTGACATTCTTTGACTCGGTCTTGCTGCCCAACACAAAGAAGTCATTTGCGGTGATAATTCCGAAGACCGGTCGAGCTTTGTACGCCCAAGATAGCGTGTGAAAATCTGCGAAATATTGGATGTTCTTCTTATCGGAAAGGACGATCACGTCGAAATGATCTCGCTCCATCTCTTTGCGGATAATCCGCAAGCGCGCCTCAAGTTCATCGTGAGGGACATCGGGTGCAGGCGGAAGTGGGCGAGCGATTTTGACAGGAATGGAATTTTGATTCATCGTGATTTCTCCGCGCTGATCCCGCTATTGCGGGAACGGCGCAATAGCAACAAAGTCGCCTCCTTCCAACTCTGTCCTTAGAGGTGTGGCGAACGTCATCTAGATATACCTAGTATGCTATGCTGACACAATCATGTCAAGCCTTGCCTTGCGAGTGCCACCAAGTGCCATGCATGCCCCTCTACGTAGCTCCATGGCTATTGAATTGGCGATCGGGGTTTTCCAAAAATTGTGCATTGTCCACATATGGCTGAAATGAAACTGGCCGATATGAGAATGCGCTCATGCGACGCGCGCCCAAGGGCGGCCCAGACTATCTGGAGACCGCACAGCGTGCCGCTGGGGCGATGAGGCCGGACCGCCATCCGAAGACGTGCGCAGGCGCAGCTTCGCGCCAATCGAAAACTCCGGTGCTACGCATCAAACAGCAAGCGCGAGGCCTGTCGATCATTTCCACGGTCAACAATCGCCAAAAGATGTGCCGATCCAAGGCAACCAACTCAAAGCCTGCTCCATGTGGGCACGGGCCGCCCTGAATTCGCCCAAGCGGAACACGGTCGATCCAAGCACTTGATGTGCTTCAGTCAGCTGGAATCCTGCGCTCCGTGCGCGGGGTCGATCAGCCTTTCACCCAGTGCTTGCGCGGTATTGAGCTCACAGCGCAGCAGGTAGAATGCGCCGAGAAGCATTGCGGCGCGCCCCCTACCTACTCGCTCAGCGCGAGGCCCGCACGTAGATTGTCAGCACCTCCCGGAGCTGCGGGCGGTCATCCCCCGCGGGGCCTAGCGTGAGCAGCAACGTCAGTTCTTCCTGGATCCGATCCGGCGTGTCAGGCGCTGCTTGAGCAGTTCGAGCGCGCTTCTGAAATGGCCAACCGCTTCGAGTTGGGCGGAACGCTGCTTTGCCTACCGGCTTCAGGTATTCAACCGCCTTCGGCACATTCCCGCTCTGCCTGTAATGATGTGCCAACTCATTGCAATACTCCTTGAGCCGGTCCGGGAACAGCGCCTTGATTGCCTGCACGTTCGCTCGTGCAGCAGGCTGCGCTGAACCGATAGCAGGCTTTCCCGCGACCTCCTGGTCAACGAATGTTTGAACGCGTATTCGACCTCGGGGTAAGCGGAAAATGAAATTCCCGCCTGGGGGTCGACCAGCAGCGGGTGCAGCGCGGCTTCGGACTGCCCCGTCACATGCCGGCCCCCTTGAAGGCAATTCGGTGCCGATGACTGCGAGCGTCTGCCAGTAATTCTTTTTGCGGCATCGACAACCTATCAATCCGATAGCGCGGCGGGGGGTGGCCTAGCAACGCGCCTTCCTCGGCCGGAGTTTGGACCACTCCTTCAATAAAAAAGGTGCCTTCGGTCTTGGACAAGATCAGTTGCTTGAGCGGCATCAGCGAGGGACCTCCCCGAGCAGCGCCGTCACCAGGATTTGTGGCTCCGGGCTCAGCTTTTCCTACTGCAGTTGTGTGCACACGGCTGGCTGCCCCAGTCCTGGCGGTATTCGGGGCGCTAGTTGACTCGCAGCAGTAGCCTTGCTTGCGGCACCTGCGCGATCAAAACAGCGAGGAACGCTTCAGTCTCACTACCGACCCATTCGACCAGCACCATCAACGTCTGGTTCTGACTCTCGCGCACCAGTTTTGATCAAAATCAAATCCGCCTATAGATTGCGTTCACTAAATTTATGGGATCCCGCGAACTTTTCCTATAGTCGAAGAAGTGCATCCGCGATTAATATCGATCTGATCAACAAAGGAGAAATTATGTACCTTATAGCTGCAACCAAACTCCGGCGCCTCTGTTGGACATATCGCAATGTATAGCCGCTCTGGCACCGTCACGCAGACTCTCACGCAGTACGCAGTGAGACCAAAGAACAGGGTTATGCAATAGCACACATACATAGCACCGCTAAGCAGAGAACGCCTTTATGTTCTTCCTATGAATTTTTCCGCATGAGATGAATCATGGACCAGGTTCAAAAGATCGCCGTAAAAAACAACACCGGCTATGTGTTCAAATTCTCCGTCAAGTGGCAGAGTAGCGACGGCACGTGGCACATCACCACGAAAGAATCCGACGATTATCCCACGACACAGTCTAGAACTCTCGCGCTCGACGAGATAGGCGTTCCGGCCGATGCGAGCGCAGTGACGCCCTACGGGCATACGGTGGACCCAAAGTTGGGTCATGCTCAAGGAACGCCGTGCGTTACTTTCGCGCCGAACAATAGAATCGCAAGGTACGAAGCAACCGTGACACGTGAAGGAGTGCTTATAATCGTTCTTGAGAAGAACGGCTAACAAAATTCCTCGACGAATCGGGAGCAGACGATAGCGCAGGCGAGCGTGAACAGAGCGATATGGATGTTCGAGGCGGCGTTCGAAGCGAATGCGCGGCTTGCCGAACCCGGCTGCTCTACAACCCAGAGATGTTTGCCAAGGCACTCGTTCTTCTCGATGCCACGCGCGTGCGATTCGGGGAAAGATGTCTCGCTTGCTCAGATGGCGACAGCGCCGTGCGAAGTCATACCCCTTGTCGGCGTTGTCAGGGCGGCATTGTTAGTCGGCCAGACAAACCAGCCACTGCTGTTATTGCATCGACCAAGTCTTCGAAGACAACCGAGTCGTGCCGTGGCACAAGTGACAGTCAGTGCCAGAGGAACGCCCCGCCGATCTACGATGAGATGGTGTTTGCTGCCGAGTTTGTTTGGCACGATCTGTAGGGTTCGGCCCGGTCTGCTCGCCCCTCCGGGGGCTGACCACTGCTGCGCAGTCAATGCTCGCCCCACTCCAATCGATCTGGTCGTGCTCGCGCAAGCGGGTCAGCAGGGCCAGATGCGCGCGCTCGCAGATGCCGCTGGCCTGCCAGTGGCGCAGCCGACGCCAGCAGGTCATGCCGCTGCCGAAGCCCAGTTCCTGCGGCAAGTCTTCTAACGGAATCCCGGTCTGCAATACAAGATACCGTTCAGCGCTCCTCGGCACTCAGGCCATGTTCGGTGATGTCTTGGACCATCTCGACTCGACGGGCAAACGTAAGTCGGACATTCTTATGGGTGTTCATCCGGTTGAACTCTTGGAAGTCTGGGTGTTGGCGACTTCCAGTTTCCAGCCTCAGCTCGGATGAACCACGGATACAACGTATTGAAGCTTCACAACTAGCGTTCAAAAGGTTTCTGCGACCGCATCTCGGCGCTTTTCAGTTGAGCGAACGCTCGCCGCCCTGATACAGCGAGCCGGAGCGCTTCCCAAACCCCCCCCTCTAATTCGAGCGTAAGCGCATGGGCCGGTCGCGACAGTAAGGTCCACTGCGGGCACAGCCGGTTTCGCAGCATTGCCATGCACCAATTATTTCCTTTAATGACATGCATATCGGCCGCCGATGACCTGAACTGTAGCCCATACGCTGGTGTCAAGATATCGAAATAACGTGCTTAGTCCGGGAAGGGAAACAGATCGCCCATGACTGTGGGCGTATACCGCTGTCCGATTCGCAGGCTCGCGGCCATGTCTATAAATTCGGGCCATATTGGTAACCAGTGACCCTAGACTGTTTACCCAACTTGTCGCATCGAGGCACGAATAATCCAGAGCGACAGGAGCATCGCCGCGCACATTGCACAGAGTGTTTGCTTTGCTCCGAGCCAGTTGGCTATAAACCCCATAAGCAGGTGTCCAAGAGGCATGCCGCCCAATAAGGCAAGACAGTACAGCCCCACCACGCCACCGCGTAAATGTATCGGGCAACGCCGCTGCAGAGTTGAGTTGATGACGGTCACTGAATACGACAGGGCCATGCCGATGAGGAAAAAACCGGCCCCACTTAGCATAGCGTTCCGGGATGCTGCGACGGCAAACAATGCTGCCGCGCTCAGCCAGGGGGTCCAACTGAGTGCGTTTCTGTCGGTGCGCGAATTTCTCAGGGAAGCAAGCGCAAGCGCCGAGAAAAGCGCACCTGCGCCAGCGCACGCGGAGAATACGCCGGTGTAGCGGCTGGCGGAGCCAAACTCCGACGCCGCCAACGCGGGGATAATGGTTTGATAGGAGCTGACGAACAGGCCGAAGCATGCAAGCATTGGCACATAGCGCCTGGCGAACTCATCGTGTTCGGCGAATTGGAACACGTCGCGGATGCTGGTATGTTCCCGCGGCGTTGCTTCGACGGACCGTGATTTCGGCAGACTCTGGATGGCGGCTAGCATGATCAGAAGACCTGCGACACTACAGGTGAATCCTGCGATCGCGCCGTACCGGGCGAACAGAACTGCAGCGACCGCAGGCCCGGCCATACGTCCGACGTTGAAGACGAGGGAGTTCATAGCGACCGCATCGACAAGCAGCGAACGGTCGCGCAATGAGGAAGTGAGAAGCAGCTGGCGCGCGGGCCACTCCAAGGCCAGCACGAAGCCCAACAGGCCCGCCAGTAAGAAGATCGACAGTACGCTTAGCGTTCCGGCAATCGCGCCTAGCAAGAATACCAGAGATATTCCCAAGGAACAGCTCAGAATCCATAAGGTCGTTGCTCGAATAGTGGAGAGCTGAAGGCGTGGCCCCACCAACATGGGCACGAATAGCATCGGTCCTTGCAGCAGGAAATTGAGCACACCGATGATGGACGCTGAGTGGGTCTGGTCCCACAACAGCAAAGTCAGCGTGATGTTCAGCGTCCAATGGCCGAGATTGGACGCCAGCTGACCGCCGAGAAAGCGTCCGACGAGAGGCTCAGCAAATACCGGAAAAGCACGCGTCAGGAAGGAAGTCACAAGATTTCCTTCCTGAGAAAATTTTGGGCGAGAGCTTGATGCCGCGCCCCGGACACCCGCAGGCTGTCTTTAGCGGCGACGTTAGCCTTCGTACTTTGAGAATATGCGAAAGCCAAACTCCGCCGGTTCCTCACTGTTTTGGACAGCAACGTCGTACGATACGGGCCAGCTGACGATGCCGATGAGTGCGGGAGCCTCGGAGTCCCCGCATCGACGACCAACACGTCACGAGCTTTTGTGAGTGCGAGACCTCCATGAATCAGAACATCGCTTGAGAAGAGTTCGCCAATCCATGTCGACTCAGCCATTTTGCTGTTTGGAAACCCCGTTACATCCATGCGGCGCACCCACTCCGCCCTTGACACCTGAAATTTAAACGCCTCGCTTACCTGTTCAGCGAGGACCGGTTCAAGCTCACGATGGATTGACATGCTCTTCCTCCCTTTATCCCCCAAATCTCGAGACGGTTTCACACGCCCCTTTGCTCCACCGGACCACGTCGTCCCACACCGACGATCCGAATGCGGCCAAGGTGCTACTCGC
Organism: Cupriavidus taiwanensis; assembly: GCF_900250075.1. NCBI lineage: Bacteria > Pseudomonadati > Pseudomonadota > Betaproteobacteria > Burkholderiales > Burkholderiaceae > Cupriavidus > Cupriavidus taiwanensis. The sequence goes on along the minus strand of NZ_LT977072.1, from coordinate 98,457 downwards.
AACTTCTATTCCCTCCGCCGCGCCTTGTACCGATTCCGAACGGCGAGCGAATGAGCTTGTCGTAACAACGACACAATATGACTCGGTTGTCGGCCTTGATTGTCTACCTCAGTAACAAAAATTAACCGGGACGCGGTCTAGCTTCCGTATGGTCAGAACTCAAAAGGAGTGGGCACGAATCTCGCATTTGCCGCTCGCAGTTCAATTTCGAGCGTCAATGAACACATCAGATCGAGGTGAATAGGTGCGACCCGTTCCGACTCGTCACATGACGAGAATAGTAGAGCTAGAGCGTGTGCGTATTTTGGAGTGCACGTCGAGCGCGGCCCGCCTTCCCGGTACCAAAATTGGAGGGCGGCCGCCGCGAGCGCGCCGCGGACGTGTTGGACCATTACCGCTCTCTGAACGCGTAGCTCTCCTCGGCGCCGACCGGCGAGTTATCGCCCAACAGGACGAATCCAAGCACGGGTCACGCCGAGTATGCGTTAGGGATTTTCGCGTAAAGAGCGCGGTGATGTCACCGTTTCACTACCATGCGCCCAGGGAGAACCGGCATGTATTATCAGTTTCTTGTGATCCATGCATAAATGCTTCATCCAATCGATGGGCGCAAGCACGATTTCGACTTTTCGGCTGCCGATATATCACATCTTCTTTATGGTCGAGAAGTTTTTTCTCGCGGATATCGGTTTGAAAAATCCGTTTCTCCGCCTATCAATAACTTTAAACCGAAATTTATAGGCTCCTTATGCATTTTAAAGAAGGTTTTGGTGAAGCCATTGGGCATCACGGCGAGCTTCTCCAGGGAGTTTTTGAAAGCGAATCGAAGAAGCTTCACCGTGGCTTGGTTTCGCTACCTTGTCCCAACCTGAGGTCAAAGGTGAGCTTTTTAGCCAATGAAGAAACTCGCGTTTCTGTTAGCCCACAACGTTGCATAAAGGCGAAACGTGCTGCTGAGCTTACGCTAGATTCCTTCGCACAAACGAGAGTCGGCGGAAGCGTGATAATTACAAGCAACATCGCCATCGGCCGCGGCATGGGATCTTCTACTGCAGATGTAGTGGCAACCATCTTGGCCGTGCTTGACTACTTAAATATTCAAGCGTCACTTGATCGTATAATGCAAATTGCGGTGGCGGCAGAGACTGCATGTGATTCCACGATCTTTTCTCATCCCGCCGTGCTTTTTGCGCAACGCGAGGGGCTGGTAATTGAGGCCTTCAAAAGGCCAATTCCCAATGTCGATCTCATCAGCATTGATTCAGCAGAAACAGAGGCCGTCGACACACTTACATTTACACCCGCCGATTATAACCAAGTAGAGATTGAGAAGTTTCGCTCACTGCGGGCTCTCCTGCGTCAAGCGATTAACACTTCCGATCTCAACTTGCTCGGCCGAGTTGCTACGGCAAGCGCCCGGATCAACCAGAGGTTCTTGCGAAATCCCCACTTTGACAGGCTGGAAGAGATCGGTCTCCGGCATGGCGCGATAGGAGTCCAAGTTGCCCACAGCGGAACTGTTTTTGGTTTGATGTTTGACCCTGCGGACGTCAGCTCCGCAGAGCGTATCGAATTGTCCACCCGTGAGCTGAGGCGCTCAGGCTTTGAATCGTTTATCGTGCACACATAAAGGCGATTTCGAAAAATGGCTAATATAAATGTAATGAGGAATTTGGAAGATTTTGAAAATCCTCGAATCGTTAAGTTGAGTGACGATTTGTATGGCGCAAGTTTTTTCCTTATGAAGCTCTTACCGGCGCGATTTATGTTGGAGCGGGCATCGGATCAAGGTTTGCTAAAACCAGGCGCCACTATCTGCGAGTCATCATCCGGAACTTTTGGCCTCGCTTTAGCCATGCTTGCTGTTCAGTATGGATACAACCTCATACTCGTGAGTGACTGGGCACTCGATCGGCATCTTCATAAAAGACTTCTAGAACTAGGAGCAAAGGTTGAAATTGTAGACAAACCGGCGCGCTCCGGCGGACTTCAGCAAGCGCGATTAAACAGGCTCGCCGAATACCTAAAGGCGATCCCCGGCAGCTATTGGCCCTCACAGTACTCCAACATGGATAATCCGATTTCCTACGGGAAAATTGCGGAGTTCCTAATCGAAAGAGTGGGAAAAATTGATTGTCTGGTGGGGCCTGTTGGATCAGGCGGATCGATGTGCGGCACGGCCACGTTTATTCGAACACTGTTTTCTGAGTTGAACGCAATTGGTGTCGACACTCCGAACTCTGTCCTGTTTGGGCAACACGGCGGAAAACCGATATCCCTCAGCGGCCTTGGTGGCGCATTCGTACCCTCCAATGTAGATCATACCCAGTTTGATGAAGTTCACTGGCTAACGCCCGTCGAGATTTTTCATGCAACTCATCAGTTGCATCGACTTTACGGATTGTTCATGGGCCCCACTAGTGGGGCAGCGTACAAAGTGGCCGACTGGTGGTCAAGAAAAAATCCTGGAAAAAAGGTAGTCGCAATTTTCCCGGATGAGGGTCATCGGTATGTCGAGACAGTCTATGACGAAAACTGGCTCTCATCCGTACCTGGATGGCCTGCACCGGTGCCTAAAGAACCAGTGGCGGTTAACGCACCCACCCAAGAGATTAACGTGTGGTCTGCCTATGCGTGGCGCGGGCGTACGCTCGACCAAGTCCTTACTAGCCAAGTGTCCACGAATTCTCACACGCCTCCGCGACGAGTGTCCGACAGTACCTCGCTTGAGCGGGATTTACACCGACAGTACAGGGCTACTACATCTACCGAAAAGGCTCGCGACGCTAGGCTGGTATTTTTATCCCGTGACGATTGCGCGTCGGTTTCCCACCTCGACGTGAAGCCCGAGCAGAGGCAGTTCGTCGATCCGTTGTATACGGTGTTCCTTGAACTTCAACGTAGTTCTCATCACGAGAATGAGCACCCATGCGCGGTTGTGGTCTGTGATGAAATAGTTGGTTTTTTTGTCCTGCGTGAAAGGGACGCGTTGCCGGAGTGGGCGTCATCAGACGCTATCACTATGCATAGCTTCCGTATTGGACAACCATATCAGGGCAATGGATATGGTAAGGCGACATCTGGATTGGCGGTAGATTGGATTCTGTCGAATAGACAATATGTAAATCGTCTTATGCTGGCTGTCAACAAGCGTAACTCCATAGCCATGAGAACATATCTCAATTCCGGCTTTCAAGAAACCGGTATAAATTATTGTGGGCCCGCCGGACTTCAGAATATTATTGAATTTAAACTCAGATAGACGCATCCGCCCGCGCTTATACGCTCATTCCAAAAGCAATCACAATTATTTTCAAGATCGTTGTTGCACAAGTAGAGACGGCAGCGGCAGCGGAAACCCCTGCTTGAGAGCGAGCAGATCCTGGACAGCGCATCCATATAGACTAGCGCGTGGCCACGATTGGGCGACAGGGTTAGCCGGCGGTCCGAGCAATTGCCCCACCCACCTCGAGATATCTCCTCGGGTTATCAATCCCTTGTCGAACTGCGCCCAGTTCTTGACACGGTAGCCCGTGGGGCTCGACTTGCTGCTGGTTGTCCTTCCGCATCGCCCCCGAAAAAGTCCAAGAAAACTACGAAACCGCCTCAGAAGCTAACAGAGACCCTGTTCCAGCCATTGGGCGAAACGTCAGCCCCAACCGAACCCGAAATTGTGCAACAGCGCCATTCTCAAGACTGGGTATTCAGGATTTCGACTTGTCAGGTTTGCACGTACATTCCCTCTTTCACGCACTTCATTAGAGGCGAGATGTACATTCTTGAACTGCCGTTAACAGCATACGATTATCGCTGATAAAATCAAGATGCTCATGAGTAAGATTGCTTCGGCGTGGTTGAATCACCGTTCGATCGACTAGCTTGCTCTGCCAACTTTGAAGCGGGCTACTAGGTCATGTCGCGTCGACCCTCGTCATGGTGAGCCTATTGACTCCCACACACGCTCCATATTGAGGTTCAGGAAGAGCCGCCCCATCACCGCATTGCCCCAACAATTTCCCTTTCGGCTCATGCTGCAAATCCCCTGATGCTACCTGTGCATGGCTGAATATTCATCGCTCGCCTACCGGGCAACTTAGACCGGTCGTCGCAAGCACACATGGTTGGGCAGATTACAGATTTTCATCTACGGCTTTGGCGGCTGTCGCCAACCAAGCGATTCTTCGGGGTCTGCTATTCAGCGCATTGGCAACGGCCTGAATCTCTCGAGTGCTCCAATGGGCTAGGACAACCGCCCGTCCGTCAGCGTTCGTGACAAGAAGGTTACTTTCAAGCGGCGTCCGAGCGGACTGTACAACCTTGGCCCATGGCAGTAGTTCGGCGACGCGAGTGAAGGGGGAGGCGAGCAAAGACGTCGAAGGTAAGCCTCCGAATCGAGATCATTCAGGTTGGCTACAGCCACCAGCGAATAGACGGCGATGCCGCGTTCGCTGCTACTGTCCGAGACGAAGTACAAGTAGTTCTTTATACCGAGAGCCGGCCCGCAACGTCCGCTCCGCAGCGTTATTGTTAATCTCGATCGCAAATATCGCCGGCATACTGCATTAGTGCTGTCGACTGATTCAATGCGCAGCCCATCGCCTTCGCGGTATCGCTATTGGACGATACCTTGCTCAGCGCCGAGCGTAGCCAGATCTCGAAGGCTTGCGCCCGTTCCTGTCGGACACGCTTTCGCTCGTAGGACGTTTCTCGCGGATGTCAGCGTCGTTCCCGAGTGCCAGGAGAGATAGTGGATTTTTTCGTCTAGCATGGGAAAGACATCCAGCCTCCTGAACATGGCGTCTTTATAAATGGACTTATAGCCTGCGACTGTGTCGGTGCAAAATTCCTCTGAAGCCTTTCAGGGGGCGAACTCTGCGGGAAGAACGGATATTAGTTCCTCCCTGACACTCGTCCCGGCCGAGCCGCTCCCCGCGGACCATTGACCCATCCAAGACCCAGTTGATTTTCGAGTGGCGCCAACGGCAGATGCTCCAGCGGCAAATCGCCCGCAGTGTTGGTGTTTCCGAATCCACTGTCAGCCGGGTGCTCGCGCACGCTGGCCTGTCCCGGCTCGCCGATCTGCTGCCACGCGAGCCCGTCATGTGCTATGAACACGCCGCTTCGGGTAACCTGCCGCACATCGACACCAAGAAGCTCAGTCGCATTGAGCGGCCCAGCCACCACGTGACCGGCAACCGCCGCGATTCGGTTGGTAGCAACACTATAACTGGCACCGATCACATACGGCATCGGCGGCCTTGCCCCAATGTGCCGATTTCCAGCGTCGAGAAATAACGTTTTGACGCTTCACAGCTAGAACAGCAGTTCGTCGACATCGCACAGGCTCAGGTTGAATCGGAGACAGCCGTCTATGGCGCAGCTGATGACCGCTGCCGGAATCAGAAACAGTGATAGGGCGACCTGACCTTCTTCACGCCACTGCTCGCATCAACTTGACATTGTTCTGAATTTCCGGGCGAAAACCGAAAAACTTATTTTGACCTCTGTAAAAATTTACCTGTTTAAAGTGCGGCACGCCTTCAATGAGGCGTTCACCGCGCTTAATCGATAACCTCAACCTTACGTACGCCACTTCCGACCGTCGCTTTACGCCAGCGGCGTTGGTCAAAAGGAAACATAAGGTAATCGCGCACCGTGATCGGTTCAGACTGGGTTGCGAGGCCAACTTCCGGCCACTCATCCTTTGTCGGCCAGTACGCCGTACGGAAAATCGTGTCCCAGAGCGTCGTAAATGTCCCGAAGTTTCGGCCCCTGTGACGCGCTTCCATTGAATGGTGAATACGGTGGAACTGGCCATCCCCGACGATGTATCGTAGCAGCCCAAGATTAATACGCGTGCTCGAGTGAGACAAGTGGACCTGAAAGGCAATCAGCGTCAGCGCAACAGTTGGCACGACCCCAGATTCGAAGTGGATCAGAGCGAGCGGCATCGCGACGAAAAAAGCATAAATAAGCGGCTCGGATAAGTGATGAGCACAATTCCAAGCCGTCAGTTCGCGGATAGAATGATGGGTGGCGTGCATGCGCCACAGGAATGGAATAGCATGCTGTGCGCGGTGCATCCAGTAGCGGAAGAAATCAGCGGCAATTGCGACTAGAATGCCTGAAAGAACGCCGAAGCCCGCGCTAATAATTGCGTTGTCAGAGTGAAACAAAGTCCCGAAATTCACCGTCAGAAGCGGCTTGACCCCTAACCACTCCAGACCCACAGCGTAGACATGCCAGACAACTGCAGCGAACCCAAGGCGAATGATCCAATTTCGTACCCCGCGAACATATGACGCAAAACTGTATCGATAAGCCGGAAAAATCAGCTCGAGCGCGACACAGACGGTAGCGAATATCGCTACGAACTTGAACGAGTTTACGAAAAACTCGGCCATCTGATTTACATCAAAAAGGTGCAATTTTCTACTCCGTCAACGAGGCTGCATGCTTTCTGGTGGCGATTTGAGGTCAATGGAAATGCGGTATGTCGCACAAGTCATTTTCGCCCGGATCGTGCGCGTAAAACCAAGCAGTCTTGACATATCCATTCCATGGAGCAGTCACACACAGAGATCTGCCGTCACTGAATCTATCACGGATAGGTCGACGTTTCTCGAAACTTGGCAATCGATTGTTTGGATGGGACTCATTCGAATCGCAAATGGCTTTCACACCTCCGCAGTTCTGGTCTACGCCGGAATCTCAGAAAATCCCGCCATAAGGCCGAATGGGTTATGACGCGGGGCCACAGTTCGATGAGATTGTTGAACAGGCCGGGGCCATCCTGACAGTGTAGTCAGACCCAATGTAGCATCGGCCCGACCGGATCCGGATGGTCGCTGAAGGCCGCCAGCGCCACATCGTACTGGGCATCGGTCTTGGTCGAGTACATGATGCGCTCAAGATTGGAAACGAGCCCGTCCAGGCTGCACTCGCCGATGCCGGCCTTGAATACCGTTACGCCACCCGACGGATTGACCGCAAAGAAGAACGCCTTGGTCTGGGACGATGTGCGACAGGATCGTTCTCGCTCGCATTGCTTGTATTGATCAGCGCGTTGAAATACGATAGCCGTAAAACTCAAAGTCGAAAATGCAAGACCTCCAATTTTCGGCCCAAGTGCGAGAACGGCTAGTTGAGGATATCTTCGACCGGAAGCGGTTCCAGGCAGGCATGGAGCGTTTAGCTTGGAACTAAGTTATCTGTCTGTGAAGAAGACTAAAACTAGATGGAAGAAGTTTCTTGTCAAACGCCGGCCATGAAGCTGCTATAGTTTTATGCTAGCTCAAGATCGCTGCATCTAAAGGACTAGAGATATTGTCGACGGGGTCGTTTCCAAAAACCAGCGGGTTCTATGTCAATACATTACCACTACGCGAGGTGCATCTAACAGCATCCCCTCAGGTAAACGCGCTACGCCAAATGGAGCCACGACAACCGCCGCCGAGGCTGATTACGTCAACCCAATCTTCACCGAGGACTACCAGGTTTTGTCGATACTTGGAAATTACTACGGCGACCAGCTACTGCTAATTAAGAGTTTGTTTGCCACGGCACAGGCCGCAGGTCTCTCTACTGCCACTATCGGCAAGTCGGGAGCCGCCTACATCCAAGACCTCGGTGAAGGAGGCTATTTCCTGGACGAAATCACAGTGCAGCCGCGGAGCTTGGTGACGGAGTTGCAGAACACTGGCATTGCGTTGCCGCTTAACACGCGGTTCGGCTATTCCCCAGCCGAAGCGGTGACGTTGACGGCTAACAATGACGACCCGACAGCGCGCGCCGGCTATGTCACCTTCAATACCACGACCTATGACTCCGCCAATGACGTGATAGCCGTTGCCGCGGCGCAGACACTACTCAGGGTGCGCCCGAGGATGCGGCCAACAAGTACATGCTTTCGGTGTACACAAACTACATCCTGCCAAAGTAGCAGCCCATGCTTTCGCTAATCTGGTTCCGCACACCCGGCAACGGGGAACACGGCTATGGCCCCGGTTCGCCGCAAAGCAATTGCGGGACTACGCTCTCAGGATCAACGCTTGGGAGAACTTATCAGCGCGCTCAAGACAAACGGCTTGTACGCCAGCACAAACTTAGTCATCGTTTCCGATGATGGCCATACGAGCGTATCGGGCCCCTTGTCATTGTATCCGCTGCGTGCGATTACGCGTTGCGCAGGCCTCCGACAGGCACTCATGTCAACGGTTCTACCAGCGGCACAGACATGGCTGCAATCGGCCCGCTATCAGACACCGGGTTCTCCTTCTCGGGGGATGTGCGTTCGGCAGACCTGCACCTCTCGGGGCTTTAAGGCCTACGATGGTTCGGGCTGCACGACCTCGACTTTGTATGGACTGCAGGCCAACGGCAGGCCGACCGTGCCGGTAAAGATAGATTCCAAAGTCACCCTTGCGGCTCGCCGAGTACAAAGTTCCAAGCGATCAGCGCAGGACTAGCTACGCCGGTGGCCAGTTTCAAGGGCCGTCACCGGGCAACCTACCCGCAAACGGCATTGTGGTTGCGGCAAACGGTGGATCCGACTACTTCTACGTGCCCAGCCACGATTCGAGCACTATCAAGAATTTGGTCAAATTCCTGCGGCAACGGGAGGAGTACGGTGCTATCTTTATCGACAATCGCTATGGTTTCCTGCCGGGCACCCTCCCGATGTCGAGGTCAACCTTGAGAATGCACAGCGGCAAAATAACATCCAACCTGACGTGGTAGTCAGCTTCAATTGGGATGACGAGGTCGCGGTTCAAGGCATGCCTGGCACGAGTTCGAAAGCGCCGGAGGCTACGGCGGCATACACTGTAGTTTCGGCCGTACCGACGTGCATAACACGCTGATTGCCAGTGGGCCATCATTCCGCACTAGCGCTGTCATCTCGAACCCTACTGGCAATGTCGACGTGGCACCCACGGTGGCTTATCTGTTGGACGCAGGCCGACGGCCGCATTCTTAATGAAGCCCTAACAGGCACCGGCAAGCTTGTGTACCCCTGTGATCAAGCCCGCAACCATTGCAGCACCGCGCTGGCGCCCGCACTGAATTTTGAACTGCCCACCGACCCGACCGGTAATACGAAGGATCTGGCGCTTACGCAGGGTACCTACTCTATCGAGCTAGCCGTCAAGGAGTTGATCGTCGACGGCAAGACCTATCGGTACTTCGACTATGCCAAGGCTTTCCGTCGATAATGGCGGGGGGCGCTCTTAGCCAGCGCTGCACTCGTATGCTCTTTTCCGGTCCAGATTGCGAAGCTGGACAGTTGGCGCCAACCTTCGACGCGGCCTTTGGTGCCCGTGCTGAGCCGGCCGCGCTTTTTTACCGTGCTACATTCCAAAGCAAGGATGGGATGCACACGTTGCAGGTATGGAGGGATGATCAGACCCGATTGCGACGTAAGACCGATCGGGCGATCGATACATATGTGGCCCGCATTGCAGCCAACTCACTCGAGTACCAAATGACAGTGGTCGATTACAGCAAGCGCATCACCACTCGTATTAATTGCATCAACTTAGTTCGTCTTGGCCATATCAGCGACTGGTTTTACTTGGCACATGGCCTGCGGCATCCAATTGGACGCTACGAACTCGCCCTTACTCGTGCACCGGCAGGATCGCGGCGCCATTAACGTCTTGCCCTGGTACGCGCTCACGCAGGGCATCATCAGTAGATTTGCCCGCGCGCTCCAACAAATTCTGTGTGAGCTATCGTCGCCAATGGGTCCCAATGTCAACGCAGACGTCGATGCGGATTAGCTTAGATCGGATGAGCGTTGTGTGGCAAGATAGTCTGAAACTATAAAATTTAGGTGTAAAAGCGCGCGCATTGAAAGCTCGATGTTTTCGAGCCAGGCCTGCACCCATCCATGTCCTCATCGCGGCTTCGAGCGTGAAGAACAACAGACGCCTATGTGTTGTCGAACTATAAGCGCTGGGCTCGTTCGGTGATACTACACAATTTGCCAGGCATCGACGACTCCAAATGTCGTAAGAAGCATGGCTTCGACGGCAGGGGATGGAGGAGGTCCCTCGCCGCCAAAATTCCTTCAGGTCCTCGGAGGTTTATTCCTGGGGAATCAGAAAGCGTTCTGGCCGTTTACCTAGCCACGCCGGCGTTCGGCCACGCCCCGACCACGTCTTGCCCGTCTTAGGGTCCATGTACTTCGGAGGCAGTAACCTCTTTTCGGGCGAGGCGGCCACAACGGCAGGGCGGCCGCGACGACGGCGAGGCGCGATGTCGTCTTGGGACAATTCGTAGCGCATCATCAATCCGCGAATCTGTTCGATAACACTCGAAAGCTCATTGGCACGGGCCTCTTCGATTTGGACTTCCAGCGCCTGTTTCTGAGCTAGCAATTCCTGATATGTTGCCATTTCGATCTCCAATTGGTCAGTTACTCATGACCTATTACGCAACTTAAGAGAGTCCTGCAAGGAATCCATTCTTGAACACTTAGCCGGGAGCCAGCAACGTAGTCGCACAACTCAATTCATCCTACTTAGGGCCGGGTACACTGACATCACTGAAGCACAGGGGCGGAACGCATAGTGAAAGCGTCTACGTGGTAGCATAATGCGCCTTGCTGAGCGCGGCGAAATCTGGAAAGGGAAATGCAGGCTCGCGATTGATGCAGTCCATCGCGCGGCTACAGTTTAGCCTGCGATGAATTTAAGGCGGCCGCCTCGAATCTGGATCCATTACACGATTCTTCGTCACGGACTAACGGCCACGCGCCAATCTCAGGTTAGAGTCATTGTACTTGTGCGCACTACAATGTGGCAGACTAGCTAAAGCCCGTTTGCCACGTCCGCTTAATGGTTTTACGAAATGCCCGCTTTCAAGCGTTAGCTTGACCGGGCATTTGAGCACCTGTACGTGTCGTCACTCCTGCGGAATCAAAAAACGTTCAGGCCGTTTGCCCAACCATGCCGGTGCTCGACCTCTTCCGGACCAAGTCTTCCCGGTCTTGGGGTCCATATACTTGGGTGGCAGCGGCGCCTTTTCGCGCTGTGCTGAAGCAACACCGACTGGCCGTCCCCTACGGCGCCGCGGCGCAACATCTTCGGGCAACAGGTCGTATTGCGCCATCAAATCACGAATTTGTTCTATGACGCTGGCAACCTCGCTCGCCCGTGCCTCTTCAAGCTGGGCCTCGATCGCTTGCTTTTGCGCTATCAGTTCTTTATATGTTGCCATTTGCGCCTCCGGTTATTGCTGACGTTTGACTTATACGCACTTTAAAGTCAGTCCGCAAGTTCTTTTTGTTCCTTACCTTACAAAAATGTTGCAAACCGTTCAAATCCCGGGGCCGCTTTGCCGTGCCGCTGGTACTTGAACCGTATGGGTGCGATGGAGACTCTCCCCCTTCTCGGAGTCAACGGTACTCCTCCGCGCGCGTGTGCTTACCTGATCCGCTGAAATCGGCTCCCACGCTAGCCAAAAAAAGGGACCGATGCCCTGCTCCACAAGCAACCATTGCGCACTTAAAGTGATCTGTCTGGGCATGCTACAGCACGCTGATATCCCTGGCCCAGCTCAACCTAGCCTCATGCGCGACAACGCCGGTTCGGTTCCTTCGTCTCCACGGATTGGGATGGAATAGTAAGTCCATCTCGCACCGACGGAGTAGGAGAATCGGATTGAGCGGAGACGCACAGGTCTGCGTTCGATCCGAGTATTCTCATCATTGTCGGATATGGCTGACCAGCGCTTCCAGCAATGTAAATACAAAATTCGCTGGATCCAAGTTTCTTGCTTCTTTGCGTAGCCAATGCTCGGCAGCATCGGGTTCACTCTCATTTCCGAGCATCTGCGCCGCTCGGACAGCGACAGCTCGCTTTGCGAGCGCTATGGCATCAGCCGCAAGACCGGCTACAAGTGGATTACGCCAATGAAGGCGTCCGCGGAGCGATCCTGGCGCCGCGGGGCCCGGCGAGCAAGGAACTGGATTCAGCAGCGCCTAGCCGAGCGGTTTGGCGAGGGAGAGGTGCCGTCTCGCACGACCAGCTACAACATCCTCAAGGCAGCGGGCCGAGTCGCGGATTAGGGTACTGTACGAATATGGCGCCAACATCACAAACCCTAAGCCGTCGCCGCACGGGAGCGTAGCGGTCGGAATCCGCCCCTCTCGACGCGCTTGCTTTGCAGCCAGAGGCTGTCGCCATAGAGGATGACGGAGACGGCGCGTTCGAGATTAGACGATGTGCCACAGCAGGATCGCCCGTGACGACGAGATCCAGTCCGCTGGCGCGATAGCGTTGAAGTTCGTAAGTGCCGTAAGTGCCACTCCGCAGCTTGCCGAGCCGGTTGAAGCAACGGCCCAAGCCAGGTTCGCGTACTCGTGCGTTTTGGCGCGGGTAGCTCGACGAGCACAAGCTATGCAGTCACCTTGCCTTGCTTGCTCAAGGTTGCTAGCAGAAGGAATCGGACCACTGCGCGAGAATTATTTTGGTGCTGATCGGCTTGTGCCGCGGACCAATATCAAGACGGGGCAGTATATAGGTAGCCTCGATACTTTTCGCCTGCTTAACCTCCCTGCATTGCCATCTGCGCCCGGCCAGTCGGCAAGTTGTATTAGTCGCGCTTAGGCGCCGAACTGCGTGTTAATCACCGCTTCCACGAGGGTCACGCCATTTGGAGTCAAAGTAACGATATTATCGTCAACGGTGACGAGTGCTTTTCCCACCAGCGCATTCAGCGCACGATTGATCTTCGGATTGGCAAAAAAACTCCGCCCCTCAAAACGTTCTTTAAACACATCATCATTCACTGGGACTAATGTCGACAAGGCCATTTTGAACGCATTAATTTCACCATGAGCCCGGGAGATGCCTCGGCTGTCTTCAATGGGCAAGCGATGCTTGCCAAGTGCTTCCTTGTATCTACTGTATCCAGTTATGTTGATAGCTTCGGCTGTTGTACACTTCGAGCTACCACCCAAACCAATAGCCACCTCTGGATACTGCTTACCAAGATCAGTGACTAATCCCTTCCATTTTTCGGGGGGATGATTCCTATGATGGAAGTACATTGTGGGATGCTCCAGATAATTGCAGGACAAGTACTGTTCCACAAGCTCCCGCATTTGATATTGCTTACCTAAACCAGGGAACCCTCCCTTATTAGCGAAAATTTTTCTTTTCTGCCACAAACTTTGTCGCTCGCCGGAAACACCGGTGCGTCTTCTCATAAACTCACCGATGTGCAGCTTGGTGCAGACAACATGAGAGAGCCCCAATTCTAGAACCTTCTCCATGTCCCGTTTCACGTCATCGACACTTTGCCCGAGGAGTCCATAAATAAGGTCGACACTAATCCAATCGAAACCGACCTCGCGTGCGTCATGAACGGTTTCCATGCAAGCGCGGGCTGAATGCGCACGACCGGATGCTTTGATAATATGCTCATTGAAAGACTGCACGCCAAAACTGATCTTGGAAAAACCTATCCTTTTTAAAAAACTCAAATATTCTTTAGTCAGCGTTCCCGGATCACCTTCAAACCGCATCGATGCAGCCGACAAATTAAAGTTGCATCGATAAAAATCCACTAAGCGTCGCAGTTCGCGCTGAGGAAGTAGTGATGGCGTGCCACCGAAGATATTAAACTCCCCAACCTCTGCTCGGCGAAGGCCTGGGATACTCTCAAGCCAATGCCTTGCTTCTGCTATATTACTATCTACCACATCCCGGAACACAGTCTGCGCGGAGTCGACCTGTGGGTTGAGTATGACGGTGGGGAATGCACAAAAGTGGCAACGGTAGCGACAAGTTGGAATATATGACCAAAGATGGATTTGTTTAGCCTTACTTATCTCTCGCTCCATATCACCCAAAAAAGAATAATATGGGTAATTAAGAATATCACCGGGAAAAACATGGCAGCCGAATGTGTCCTTAAATACGTAATCTAGAAATTCACTATTTTCCGGCCTCGAGAGGAAATCATATACTCGCGGCAAAGGATAGCGAACATCGACGTCATTCAACGAATCTAGCGCTGCTTTGTTCATTAAAAAACTCCACCGTTCGCGAAATAATTATGTGCCTCCCCGGATTCACGGTCCTCACAAAAGTAATAGACAAAACGCTTGAAGTCTTCCGGCTTGACAACATCGAAACACTTTGGCAATGGTGGTGGGAAGCCGATATCTTCGCCAATGGTTCGGCGCATGGCGCTAAAGATCTCATCACGAAATTCGAAATAAAGTCGATAGCATGACGTTTTATAGGAATGGATAGACTTAAAGTCGATCATGCGAGTTTCATACTTAATTTCCTCGAGACGCCGGTACAGCTGGTCTGCCGCGCGGCCAGTGAAGAATTCACGAACACGTGCATTTTCCAGCAAAAGATGTGGATTAAGCAGCACAGGCAGAATGATATTCTTGGGAACATAGTCTTTTATTGAGCTGAGCCAGGCATTTTGTGACTGTTCGGGGGTCGTATCTTTCAGCGCAATATTTTGGCGTCCCTTTTCTGTCCGGACGTCCTTCATGATAATAATACCGTCCTGACCATAGGCGATGCCCGTGATGACCTCGTCAAGCAGAGTATCAACCCGACGACTGTTAATTTCTACCCGGGAATCTCGGGCGTAAACCGGTTTGCCACCCCATGCAACGACTCGTATCCCAAAATCCCAATCATCGGAAAGATGTTCCACAAATTTACCGCTTTTGAGTTGGTAGAAGATTTCGATGCCACCGACCTTGTCGTAGAACCTGCGCTCAACAGCGAAGCCCTTCCCGTCTGGAAAACCACCGAATAGTGAAAAGGACATTTCCCGACAGCGTAAAGTTTTTTTGATTTCCCGAAATAGATTCGGACGACTGGCGAATAAACTTTCATTATAATAATAATTGCACGTACCGAGATCCCCATTATCATCCATCATTTTTTTTATTATTGCGTGCAGCCAGTATGGCTCTACGGTGCAATCAGCATCCGAGGAAACAATATAGTGTTTTTTTGCACCCCCAGGCGAATGTCCCTCGTTCTTGAACGCAACGACGCATAATCCATACCCCGTTTTCTCGCAGATGAGACCCCCTGAACGGCTTCCGGGATGATATTGATATCAATAGTGGGATTTTCGGATTTAAGACGCTCTACTTTTTGGACGGTATCGTCCGTAGAATTGTTGTCTACAACAATCAACTCATAACTTTGGTGAGTAATCAATCCGTTATGGGTTTTCTGGTTGATTAAAGATGCGAGTACCTTCTCAATGCAATCGCTTTCGTTATAAATTGGCAGTACGACAGATACAAAAATATTGTCTCGCATACCACTTCCCAAGAAATCGATTAAAAAATATCAAAGGCCCTAGGAGAAAGTAATCGTTTTCCTAGAACATAATTATTTGCTGCAATTTTTTGTGTAAGCTGCTTGTTGATGACCAACTCATAGAGCGCATCAATGAATTCTTGATCAGGCAAGCCATCTTTCCCCTCTGATATCCTCATAACTGGAGCAACGAAGCCATGCTTGCCATAGACTTCATCATAATATTCATAGCTTGTCGTGATGTAACAGCGTTTGTGACAAATTGCTTCGCCAATAGGATTTCCGTAGCTATCATAATCCCAGGAGGTGAGAAAAGAGACCAGATCGCAGGAATAATATAGATCATCGATAGTGTACGTTTGGCTCCGGGAGGATACACCGCCGTGCTGAAGAAGGCCGAGAAATCTCACAGAACCCTCGCTGTTAAGCGTTTTGGATAAAGTTACTAGCTGTTGATAATATTCTGGATCTTCATTTGGATTCCCCGCAATAAAAAGCCACGCCCTCTTGTCTATGCAATTTTCAACAAAAATTCGATTTAGGTGATGAATTATATAAATATCCCTGTCCAATCGCTTTTGAGGGATAATTCTTGTAGTTCTTGCAATAAGAAGATCGTCATCACGGATGGAGAACTTCTCCCTCAAATTCGTGTAGCCGACCTGGTCTTTAAATTCGTAGGTATTTTTTTCAACCTTGACCTCAACGGCATAATTACACCACTCCTCAAGTTTGTTCTTTAGATCTTCGTTGAGTGTTACGTATGTGATGTGATTGGACTTGATAGGCTTGATTGCATTTTGGTATGGTGGTGAACCATACTTCATGGCGGTTTTTTCGCTGCTCCACATCAAATCATGATCCCGCCAAATAACAAAGTTTCCCAATCCATTGTGTTTTCCATACTCTTCGATGGCGAGGTACAGGGCTCGGGTGTAAATTATGTTTTCAGGAAGCGTCCCATTTTCTACAATAACATAGCCAATATTCAGACTATCCCAAAGCTGAACAATCTTTTTTGATAGTTGCTGTGATGCATATATAATGTCGCTCTTTATATTTTCTTTGTTTCGACTGGTCGTTGACGACGGTTGATTTATCAACAAATTATGCGCGCGCTTAATAAAATCGGCGTTATAATTTTTTATGGAAGTGATGTCATCTATGCGAACAAGAGTGAATAAGTCCTCGTAGAGGTCTTTTTCCCATTCGTATGGTTTATTAAATACCCCCTTGTCAACTTTTATATCATAACCAAGGTCCAGGTACGATTTTATACCTTTTTTTGAAAGCATTTTCGCTGTCTTGAGTGCCTCAATGGTAATTCCTGATACCGCGACTGCGTCAAATGATATAAATATGGCCCGATCGTATTTCATTTTTGCAAATGTCATATTAACTCGATTCAGAGAATTGGAGTCGCTCACACCGCAGCTATACTGGCAGTTAGTGTTCTACGAATTTCGCTAAGATATTGTGCGTTTCAACAATTTTGGCTTTATGTGTTCACCATCAAATATGCGCCCGTCCTTGGATTGCTATTGTGCAATGCCTCGTTGCCTCGGCAGGGACGACGGAACTTTGATGCGAGATTCGTACCACCAACATTCTTTGGTTGAAACCTCAGTTGAGCAGGCAGTATTGCAAATACTCGACAACTTTTAGTCAATAAACGGACAAATATGAATGTCTTCGTCGCCATTGCGACAATTAATCGCTGTGCCAGAGTAAGCGCAGCAGCTCCAGCTGTTGTAACTCAGGAGGTAATCAGAGCGGTGGAATGAGAAAAGACGGTGGATCTGGTTTAAGCAACCAAGCTCAATGTGAAAAGAAAATCGTTTTGATAGTGGGGTCGTATTCAGGAACGTCGCATTCAAGGCCTGTTCCATACCCTTAAGGTCATCAGTGACTGTCCTGCGTGCTACGACGGGTCTTCGGGTCATTGAACACCTTCATCCGGAACTTGCCTCCTTCGATGCTTTCAATCCATAAGCCCAGGATGTCGTGCGTGCCGTCCGGCAGCACGCCCAGGGCCAGGTAGACGGCGTGTTGCGCGCCACGCTGTCCTCGCGCATCTGCGCGCGCGTCGAAGAACACTACCGGCTACATCGCCTTCAGCGGGCGGGCCTGCCAGGCGGTGATCTCGTCCATGACGGCATCGGTCACCGAACTGATGAACTCGGGCGATACCTCTGTGCCGCACTATTCGGCCAAAGACTTGGATCTCCCGCACGGTCATGCCACGGACGTAAATGGCGATGATCTTGTCATCGAACCCGGTGAAGCGCCGCTCGTGCTTGGGGATCAGGATCGGATCGAAGCTGCCGTCGCGGTCGCGCTGAATGTCGACCCGCAGCGGCCATCTTCGGTTAGCACGGTCTTGGCGCTCTTGCCATTGCTGCGCTGATTGGCCGAACCGACTGGCGCTGCGCGCCGCGCGGGTAGCCCAGGTGTTGACCCAGTTCGGCACCCAGGGCGCGTTTGATCAGGACCTTCTTGAATGACATCGAGGCGTCCTGAACGGCCTCGGCGATCATCGGACACTTCACGAAATAGGCAATCAGGTCCTCAGGGATATGGTCGGCAGTTCACGGTCTGGGGCGTGGTCCGTCTTGGTTTTGCGGGGCATACATGCTCCTTGGCGACATGATATGCCCTAAACACAAAATTTCTGACAGACTCCTGCTGTCGAGGCGCTGGAGGAGGGCCTTTGCGAAATATGGCACGCCGGAGATCGACAACACCGACCAGGGCAGCAAGTTCACCGCCACGGAATTCACCGACGCGCTCAACCTCGGCATCATGCTGTCGATGGACAGCAAGGGCAGTTGGCGCGTCAACGTGTTAGTAGAAGCGACGGAACTTTAGGGAGCTGAAAGTGCCGGTTTCCTTAGCTCTGCCTGTCTTTATTCAAAAACGGCAGCGACAGACGTCGTACCCCGAAGCAGCTTGTATTCATGCAATAAACCGAAAAGTTCGCATACCGTTACATATTTCTCTGGTTTTTTAAACGAAAGATACATCCCGTTCTACCTAATATAAAGTTGAAAGCCCACGGCCGAAGCCGGGAAGATCGGTGAGACCGAAAGCATAGTTGCCATGCTTTTCGGGACCACAAAGCCGGAAATACTGGCGTGCTATGCTCGCTGAATTTGATATTAATCAAGGTGTCGGGCGGCTAGTTTAGTAAATTCTAACAAGCCATGGAGGTGCGGGGGCGCTATTCATGGGTTGTTAACTCGTTTCCACAATGGGAACTTAACCCGCACCGGCGAGCCGGTGCGGGCGTTTCTTTTTGTTCGTGCGATCTGGCGAAATACAGTCTCCCCGAGCGCCCACTACTGAACCACGCCGAGCACGCGATCAAAGTTGGAGCCTCGCGGCGCGGAGCCGCCCCGATTGAGTTCAGGCTCAGCGAGTTGCTCGGCGCCAAGCCTGAGACTCCGCGATGTACTGGAGTCCTTGTTCGCATTGTTCCAGCGACAACAATGTCGGCGTTGCGACATTCAGATCAAGCGATGCGATAAAAGCCATTTCATGGCTTTGCCCCCGGTCGTTGAAGTCAACGACACCGTCGCCCCTAATCTTTGCCGCGACAAATGGTTCGAGCGCATCGTGCAACTGCACCTTTCGCTCCCGCAGCGCTGCGTTGTGGCACGCCGAGCCAGTGGGGTGTTGTTCTTGCTCCATTTGTGCACGGCGATCCAAGCTCCGCAGGCGGCGTAGATCCATACATTCCCAGGGTCATCAAGAGGCGATACGCTGCTTCACTCGCGTTAAGAACCGCCCTGGCGCCACAGTAATTTCAGACCGGCTGGGGAAGTGCAGAAATCGGGCGACCAACGGATGTGGCTGGGCTGTACTTTAGCGCTGTACTTTAGCGGCCCGACGATTCAGTCTGCTCCCACTACTACAACGCACCTATTGCTGGAGCCACTTACGGATAACGGAAGCACTCGAGTATTAGATGCCATGCTACGATGGTCTTGTGGAATGGTAATTACAATCCTGAAATTTCGCCGATCTTCCCAAGTGGAATTCCCGGCAAAAAAATAAAAAAGGAGCGGCGACGGTGCCGAGCTCACGCACAAACTAGCACCACGCCGCCAGCAAGTCTAAATGGCTCTCAAGTGCTCACAGCTTACGAATCTTTGACGCCTGCAGTCCCTTCATACCTTGCGTGATTTCAAATTCTACTTTCGCGCCCTCCTCCAGTGACTTGAAGCCGCCACCTTGGATTTCCTTGTAATGAGCGAACAAGTCTTTACCGCCATCATCGGGCGCGATGAACCCATATCCTTTTTCACTATTGAACCACTTTACAATGCCAGTCGCCATTTCATCCTCAAAGTTGTTACATGTTTGGGCTTGGGCCACATCTCTTGCGTGTCGTGACCCTACTATGTGTGCAATAGCATAATTATAACCACGCTAGCCGCTATGACAACATCGTAATGCGGATTAACCAAGCCTTCTGAAGAAAAACTCAATTCATCTGTGCGCCGACCGAAACTGTCACCAGAGTTCGCACTAAAATGCCGCGGCCTGCCTTCTTCTACGTTGCCTGCCAGAATGCGTATTGCACTAAGTGCTTAGATGAAGCCCAATGCAGTTAGTTCATAAGCGCCAGACGAAAAGAATCGAGCGTTGCCAGAACGCTGTACTCCTTGGCCCCTCCCGCCGCCGGCAAGAAGACACATCTGGCTATCGCTGCGGCCACACATGGGGTTATCAAGACCAAGTTCATTACTGCGGCAGACGTGATGTTGCAACTCGAGGCCGCCAGGCGCCTCGAGCGATACGACTCGGTACTTCGGCACAACATCCTTGGTCCACGTCTGTTGATTGTCGATGAGATTGGCTATCTTCCCTTTGTCCGGGGACCAGACCAGCCACTTCTTTCAGATCGTTGTCAAACGATATGGGCGGGGGCCTCACCAGCAACCTCCCGTTCACCCAATGGGATCAGACCTTCGGCAACACAACATTGGCCGCTGCGATGCTGGACCGAGTCTTCCACAAGGGGGGATAGTTACCGGGCTGAAACAGCAACGCAAAGCCGACCACGTGTCAGCCACCAAAGACTGATTGACTGGTTCACTTATAATTTGCGCGGGCGCTCGAAGTGGCTCAGACTTGGACTGCGCTTGACACGAGTATCCGAAATATCGAACGGCGTGACCAACTGTTCGCATGCATCGGGCGTCCATATCATTGATCTGCACCACCGGCTCAACGAACGCTCGCAACTGTCACGCTCGACAAGAAGTTCGCGCAGCGCCGTATCCGCTCGGCGGCTCAAGACTGTCTGCGATTCACGCGACGTGCTCATCAGCATCCGGACCCGGCCTGTGCCTATTCTGGAGGCGGGCTGCATCGTCTCTCAAGGGAATATGATCAGCTCGAAGCGGGTGCTGCCCGCTAAAACGCTCGGTAAGCCTATCAGCGCTCCCCATGGAACGCAGACTTCTCGAGCGCACATGCAGCGACCATGGTGATAGGGGCTGAAAATAGGCTCAGTCATCAATCCGACTTTTTTGGGCGGGACTCTCCGTGGACACTTCCCGCCGCCGTAGCGTGCTAGCCTTTGTCGGCCCGCGCAGCGTTACTAGACGGCTGCAGGGCCGAGGACGATGCCACGGAGGCCGCGAGGTTCACGTTGTTCTCGGTGATGTCGCCCACCTGCTTGCCTGCTCGCTGCATCGCATCGAGAAAGCTTGTCGTGGCGGTCAGAGTCGACTTCCAGGCGGCCATGGCAGTCCCCGAGCCAGAAGGAGCGACACGCCCGACCGCATCAATATAGTCCTGCATTACGCGCTTGCTCTGTTCATACTGGGCTTCGGCCACCTTCGCAAAATCGGCACGCGTCTCCGCGGCAATCTCGAGCCCTTGCCGGCAGTACGCTTGAGTCTTTTCGGCCAACGGGAGCAAAATCCTGGCTTCCATCACCGGTAGGTCGGCATCGTTCTTGGCTTCAAAGGCCTTGCGCGTGCACGCCTGGGTTTCCGCTAACGTCGATTTCATCGTCTGTAAGTTCAGTTCCGCAACCTTGTGAAATCCATCGAGCGTCCTACTGGTAAGCCCGTACAGGATCTCAATACCCGATTTTTGCGCTGCTGCAATCGTTTCTAGGTCTAACGTAGGCATGATAAAACCCCTGGAAATGTGCCCCAGTTGTCCCAACGAGGGCTTTCACAAGAAATTGTCCGTACAGTTCGATACAAGGATAGCTCTAGCCGGATGGATATCTACCAGCCTTACGACCAGGGCACTCCAGCGTGTCGAGATCTGGGGCATCCACCCCTTCCGAATTCATGAGGACTCAGCATCCCTCCTCCTATGCTTTTCAACTAATGAAACCATTAACGATGCACCGGCGTCACACCTGCTATGGTACTTCACCGCCTGAGCCTGTGCGCCACCGCGAGATTGGCACCAATATCAGTACCGCCGGTAACATTCAATGTA
This sequence comes from Cupriavidus taiwanensis, assembly GCF_900250075.1. Classification (NCBI taxonomy): domain Bacteria; kingdom Pseudomonadati; phylum Pseudomonadota; class Betaproteobacteria; order Burkholderiales; family Burkholderiaceae; genus Cupriavidus; species Cupriavidus taiwanensis. The sequence continues at coordinate 76,678 of NZ_LT977072.1, read as the reverse complement.
CTCTTAGCAACCGCCAGGAAACGTGGAATTGCCGTTGGCATTTGTCAAGATAGTCTTGTTGTGCATCCCAGGCATTGGGTTCTACTTTGGGCGCCAGGCGCCCCCACAAGCGGATCAGCCGTGGAAGGCGGTACTCCATCGTAAAACCAGACTTCACCTGCCGGATTTCCCCCCTCCATCCCAATGTACGACGCGAAGTACAGATCCAGCTGCTCTCGCGTGAAAAGCGTATTAATTGTTGCCTTCTCCATGCCGCAAATCGCTACGTTAGGTAATAATTTCCTACTCCTGTCCCTCTGGAGCATCTTTTGGCGCCACATTCTTGGCAGACCTAATTCTGCGCGCTCTATCACACACTAGACAATCCTCCTATTCGCATGGTCCGTTGGAATAAGCCCTCCCTGCTTGAGCGGGTGGTAACCTCCAGCGTTGCAAAGCGCTCACGTGCGATATCAATCTTCGTACAGAAAAAATGATCCGACTCGATAATTTAAATTAGATTTGAACAAGATCAATTTCAATCCCGCCGAACACCTTGGAAGAGATTCTTTATCGGCCCTACAGGTTCATGATTCCCTGTATCCTGATGACGTGCTCTATGCAGAGTCGGCTTCCAACTGCGAGAGCGAACGTCTTGTTCAACATTGTTGATCAGGTCGGAGCCTTGGCAAGAACTGACAACGCAGTGGATGCGACAGGGACGCTGCGGTGTTGCGCACTCATTGAGTACATGCTCCTTGGCGACATGTTATGCCCTAAACACAAAATTTCTGATAGGCCCTACCAGCGAACAATTCGTTGCGTTCCTTGACTAACGTTGTCGCCAATCAAAGGCCGGAGGACTCCAAGCTAATCAAGTGGAAGTTCGACAATCCATCGCGACCGAGGACGCAGCTTCCGGCGACAGGTTTGTTGTCTGCGTGGAGGTTTGTCTGGCATCAGTTTGCTTTTGACCTACCTTCTGCACCAGGCAGGAGATCCTTCGCGCTTGTGGATGGTGTACTGATTCGTATTTTCTTTGCTAGTGCTGCTCGGTGCTTTCGCATGGTCAAAGAAGCCTTAAAATGAAAAAGACCAGAATTGGGAAATCGCTTCAAAGACAATCTTCTGAAAGCCGAAGCGGAGCGGCAGGACTTTTTTCGTCACCACCTGGACGTGATGATCTACTTCCCGTCGCTTTGAGCTATAGTCTCACGATCAAATCGAAATTCACCGGATGCGTCCCGAACTACCCGAAAACGACGCCGGAAGGCTGACTGACGCACAGGCGCGCCACAGCGCCGGCTGGCGCAGCACGCTTGTCAGCGTGGCGGTCAATATCGGCCTGACCATGGCCCAGGGGGCGGCCGGCATCATCTCCGGCTCGCAGGCGCTGATTGCCGACGCTGCGCATTCGCTGTCCGACCTGCTTTCAGACTTTGTCGTGCTGGCCGCCGGATGGCAAAGCTGCAAGGACCCGGATGCCGATCACCAGTATGGCCACCTGCGCTTCGAAACAGGAGCGTCGCTGGTCCTGGGTGTGCTGCTGCTGACGGTGGCGGCGGGCATGCTGTGGGCAGCACTGGGCAAGCTGCAGCATCCCGCCGGGCTACAGCCGGTTCAGCCAATGGCACTTTGGGTGGCAGTGGTCGCGCTGGCATCCAAGGAGTTGCTGTTCCGCTACATGCTGTCCGTGGCGCGGCGGGTCCGTTCGAGCATGCTGGTAGCCAATGCCTGGCATGCGCGCTCGGATGCGGCTTCGTCGTTGGTGGTGGCGCTTGGCATCGCCGGCAACCTGCTCGGCTATCACAGCCTCGACCCGATCGCGGCAATGGTAGTGGGGCTGATGGTCGCGCGCATGGGGCTGCGCTTCAGTTGGGACGCGCTCAATGACCTGATGGACCGCGCCGCCGACAAAGAAACCGTCGCCGACATTCGCGCCACCATGCTGGGCACGCCCGGCGTGCTCGGCTTGCATGACCTTCGCACCCGCAAGATGGGCGACCAGGTGCTCGTTGATGTCCATCTGGAAATCGAGGCCACGCTGACAGTGGCACAGGGCCATGCGATTGCCGTCGACGCCCGGCGCCGCACGCTGGAGCACCATCGCGTACTCAACGTGATGACCCACGTCGACCCGGTATACTTTACCAAGACCCTCACGGCAGAATAGATGTCGCCCTGTTAGGATTTGAACTTTGGGATATCCAAAAGATTAAAGTGGCTTGGACTCGTTGTCATCGGACGGGGTGGCAAGCTTGGGTGTTCAACGGTCACCGAAAAGAGAAATATGACATCGTGTGTTGTCGTTGCTGGCTGGGTAGGCCGTGGTAGAAGAAAATCGCCTTCCGGATAGGCCATTTTGGAATGATCGCACTCACGCAGTTGGCCCCATAAATTCGGACTGAATGGTCATTCCCGTGGAAGTGTGGCATCCAGGCGAGGTGCCGAACGAGCAATGTCAGTCCGCACAAAAGACGCCGTTACGACGCCGCTCCTACTAGGCATCTTCTAGTGCTGCGCCGAAGGTCACGGAAAGATTGAGCGGAGATGAATTGCAATGAAATTGCACAGCATTTAAGGGGCATCCCTTATAAGGCGAGCCGGCCACGGACTTTTTCCAACCTGAGGCGGGCCACCGCTCTTTCTGACCAAAAATGCCGCAGCCTAACTTCCTTGATCGAAATTAATCACGATTTTTTCGTGCGATTGCCGTTTTTGCCATCACGCTCCAGGCCATAGACGTCACCCTCAAGCCCCCCTTCCACCAGCACCCCGGTGGCACGCTCAAGTCCGAATTCTTTTACCTGAACGAGTTTGCCAATATGGAGCAACTACAGACCGGACGGGCGCGCTACATCCGCTATCACAATCACGACCGCATCAAGTTGAAGCTAAATTGGCTGATTCCTGTGCAATACTGAACTCAGCCTTCGTCTAACTCAAACTGTGGTCAGTTCAAGGTGGCGCCTGAAGGAAATTTAGACAAACTACTAGACACAATGCAGAGCAATGATTGTGGCCGTCAGCCAACTGGATGCCGCGGCCCCAGGCGGGGCGCCAGCATGGCGTCAATCAGAATCAGCTCTTTCAGAATCCGCGACGTGATGTTGGCCGCCGTCGAGGGAGCTGTCTCATTTTTGTGTGCAAGGCGGTTTTGAATTCTGTTAGCCCCGTGCCGCAGTAAATTACTCGCCATACAAAATAGCAAACTGGTTCATGGCGGACTTTCAGTCATAGGTGGTGCGAACCGACTAGGCCAGCACGTTGCGCAGCACCAGCCACAGCAGGTTGACAGCTGCTTCATTCGAGGGGAGGTGCCCTCGGGTTTGATGATCTTGCGCACATGCATATTCAGGCTTTCGATGGCATTCGTAACCGCATGATTGGAACCGGTGCCCTCTTCTCCTCACCGAGTAACTTGGTGTATGGTTCGACCATCGAGACAGGTGCACCGGTGAGCACTTTCATAGATCGAGATTGAAAACAGAGCTCCTCGGCGATGACGAATTCAAGCGATACGAACGGATAGCAGGCAAGCGAGCGCGACCATGCGGTTGAACACACCCGCACGGATGGCCACTTCGGTGGTCTGCAACCCAATTTCGCCTGTCTTGAAGACTTGCGTCCATCGATGGGGTCGGGCAGCCACGACTAGATGAACACCTGCGCAACCAGCGCTAGCATGATACCGACCGCTTGAGCTGCGCACACATATGAAGCTTCATGCCTTAAAAACACTGGGTCATCCTGGCTCAGCAAGGAGTAGCCCTTGCAAACCGGCGTTTAGAATGCCGTCGCATCGTCATTTTGTTGCACACAAGACAGAAGCGTGCCTGAAACACGACAAAGCTAATGGAGATTCGGCATGCAGAGAGCAGGACTATTAGCAATTCGGCTCGATGGCCCGTGATTTGCAAGGTGGTGACGCAAGGAGGTTCTTATGCCAAGAGTGGCAAAACTACAAGGCGCTTCCCCCAACGACAAGGTGTTGCCCTTCCCTGAATCTCTGATGGCTACGTTGGGCGTGGCTTTCGTGGGAACGCTTGTGGCGCTAGACCAGACCATGGTGGGCAATGATCGCGGGCCGATTCGCGTCGACTGGCTGGGGGCGCAGCTGATCGCGGCCGGCCTGGGCAGCATGCAGATGAGCGTGGAACTGTTGCCGGCGCATGGCCTCGACGCCTTTACCGCTGGGCTGCTCGTGCTGACGGCGGTGGCGTCGGCGGCGCTGTGGCAGTGGGAGCGGCGCTGCGCCAATCCGATCCTGCCGGCCGAAATGTTCCGGGACCCCGGGATGGCGCCGCTGTTCAAGCTGGCGGTGTTCACCGGCTTTACCATGTTCGCGCTGTTGCTATATGCGCCGCTGCTGTTCCAGGGCGGGTTCGGCTACTCGCCGAAGCAGGCCGGCGTGCTGATCACGCCGCTGGTGGTCTGCATCACCGTGGGCAGCGTCCTCAATGGCCGCATCGTAACGCGCATCCGACGCCCAAACAATGTGCTCTATGCCGGCTTTGGCATGCGGACACTGTCCTGCCTGGGGTTGTCGCAGGCCACCCGCGGCATGCCGCATGGCGTGCTGATGGCCATCATGCTGGTCAGCGGCCTGGGCCTTGGCTTTAGCATGCCCAACCTGACGGTGTTCGCGCAGCAGACCGCGGGGCGCGAGCACCTCGGCATCGCCACGGCCATACTGCAATCGCTGCGCATGGTCGGTCGCATGGTGGGATCCCGCTTCTCGGGCGGCAGCCGTGCTGGGTGTGTGGAGCGCGCGCCAGGTGCCTTCGATCAAGCCACGCCACGGGCTTGTACCAGTCATGGCGGCGGACTAAAGCTGCGCGGCAGCTTACCCTGAGGAGAAACGATGGATATGGAGCGACAAAGTGTGGCCGTATTGCAGCAACTCGGCCGAACCTATCGCGCCTTTACGGGGGCGTTCGAGAAGCGCATGGGACTACCCTTGCCGCGCTGGCGAATATTACATGCGCTGCATCATCAGGAAGGCGCCATGGGCCAGAAAGCCCTGGCTGACCTCGTCGTCATGGATCCCGGCGCGCTGACCCGCCAGCTAAAAGTTATGCAGGAGCTTGGCTGGATCGAGCGTAGCATGTCGGAACGGGACAACCGCGTCCTCCATGTCACGTTATCGCCTGCCGGGAGGCAGGTGGTGGCGCACGCAATGCCGCTGCGCTCGTCTTTCCTGGAAGCGGCGCTGTCCGAAGTTTCTACGACGACCTTGGATGAACTATCGCGCGGCCTAGCGCAACTTGAGGCTGGAATTGCCCAGGCACAGCGCTGCGCTGCAAATCAAACTAGCCCGCGGAGTACCTAGAGCCCTCCGATCAACAACGCGCGGTTGAGTGCAGCAAGCTTCCACAGCCTACACTCATTGAAGAGGCTGAGCTTCGTGTAAGGTGAGCCGCAATGCTCCAATTAACGCAACGGGCGCTCGGCGCGGCGTCACCGAGGCGGCTGCCTTGACTCTCTTCGAACGCACCTCCGTTGTTGGTTTACCCGATGTCATGAAGGCGCAGTGAGTTCTATATACGGCGGCGACTAGTCCACTGCACCATTGAAAAAACACCAGTTTGTACTTGAATTGGGTGCATGGAAAAATGAACTTGACCGAGTCTGAGCGTGAACAGTTGCAGGCGGCGACTCGGAGCCGCGCCGTACGCGAGGCTTGAAGCCGATTCTTCTGCGTGACGATAGCCACATCGCGTGAAACAATCATGCAACGGCCTGGCTGCGACTCGCGTTTTATCACGCGATGATCCAGCCGGTTTTTGGCCGAGCGGCTGTCCTGCTTGCACGCGAGCCATCCTGAGAGACGGCCACTGCAGCCGCCCGAGGAGTTTGAGGCGCGCGTGCTGAACTCCACGCTCAATTCCAAGCGTGCGCATGGGCCACGTACCCAGAAGCTTGCTGCGGAACTTACGACGTGTCGGTCACGGCTGGTGCAGCGCATCTGCCGCAGACATGGCGTACGCCCGGATCGCTGGGACAAGCATATGATCTCCAATGATCCGCACTTCGAGATCAATGCCGCGGACCTGTACCGGAACCAGCCAGCGCATGCGGTGGTGTTCTCCTTGACCGAGAAGACCGGAGTTCAAGTCCCTGGATAGTAAGGATCGGTGTTGCCGCTGTCGCCGGGAAGCACGGCGCTCTCAACCTGTTTGCCGCACTCAATACGATAAATGTGCCGGTGATCGGCAAGACCGCACCATGCCATACCAGCGATCAATTCGTCGCGTTCCTGAGCGACGTTGTCGCCAGTCAGAGGCCGAAGCAGGAATTCCACCTAATTTGTGACATCATTACCAGCTACAAGACGGATATCGTAGGTACCTTCCTCAATAAGCATCGCGACATCCGGTTGCACTACACGCCGACTTATTCGTCTTGGCTCAATCAAGTGGAAGTACAACGATCCATCGCGACGAATTCGTCCGGTTCCGTTTCAATGACGCGGAGGACTAGGATAAATCGGTGTAACTCCGGACTGTCCAGACTCACCACGCCTGCCTATACCTGCCAAGCAGCCGACAGGAAAAAAATATATCAATAACGCAGGCGGCTGATTACGGCCTCTAACTGAAAGTACTTGTGTCTACGGCGCCTGCCTCTGGTAAGCGATTGCTTAGAAATTGCTGTTGAGCCATGTTGTTACTTCTGCCGATGGCCTTGAGCGGATCGCGCATCACAGCTCTACCAACCTCCATGACGTCGCTCACCACTCGTTGATCGCAACTGCGTTCCGCCCCCCAAAAATTCAAGGCAGCCCATCTGGGGAAACTACAAGGGAGTGCTAGAAGTTGCGTTTCTCGCTCGCGTGTCACCAATGGAACGTTATAATCCAGCAGCGAGCAGATGCCGCCCGCTGAATGCAGTAGCGTTATCTGCGCATGCCAGGATGGTACCACCGTCTCTCGGTAGCCAGGTGTACCGGCCTGCCGGCTCAGGAAGGCACGTAACGGGCTGCCGGGTTCGCTGTCTTCTTGCAATAGGATCCAGGCATTCTCGCTCTTATCCTCGTTGACTCTGCGCGTGGCGCTGACGAGCCGACGCTGCGTTGCCACGATGTTGTGCTGGCGCATACGCTCGGGATGGTGCCCGCTGTCGACGACGAAGGCGCAGTCTAATGCTCCGGCGTCAAGTAGACTGGCAAGCACCGCGTCGGCAATCACCGGCCGCGTGACAAAAGTGTCTTGCGGAAACTCCTCGCCTAAGGCGAACAAGATTTCAGTGATGAGGGGATCGCCAATCGATGCCGAAAAGCCTATTGCTACGCGCCTACCACCCTCCTGACGCTTGATCGTGACCTCCTCTCGGCGTCGAACCAAATCTCCCCATATCTCCAGGATCTGACGCGCTATCTTTTCCAGACGTATCGCATGCGGCGTGGGCACGAGTATGCCGTTTCCTTTGAAGAACAAGGGGTCACCGGTGATCTCGCCCAAGCGATCGAGACTATAGGACACCGTGCTCACGCTGCGCTGGGTGCATGCTGCGACAGCACCCAGGTTACGGTACTCCATAACGAGAACAAAGACTTGCAACAGCTTCGTGTTAACATGACGAATTTCCGACAGCGTAGGATTGGACATTCTACCAATATCACCATGCAATGGTGACGCGAGTCTAAAGGACGGGATGGTATCCAAAAGAAGATAGACATAAGGTCTAGTCCCGTCAATTGATCTGAATCAAATCTTTGCAGGCGATCTGATTGTTCCACAAACTTTCGAAAGATCCTCATGCAGGCGGGCCGCTCATTGAATCGGCGGCTTGTTATGCGTTTAGGTTTCAATACAAGCCAACGCCGGCGAAAGCGGCAGGAGCCCCCAAAGATTGTTAGGGCTGTCAATCTGCAACCTAAACTTCTGATGAGTGCGACGGCAATGCAGGCCGCTACGTTGTACTACATAATGCGCTATGAGCGTAATCGGGTCGACATAGCGCCGTTACCATACATCGCTCCAGTACATCGGTTCACCAAAGACGTGATTCTGTAGCAACCAAGTTACAATCCGTAATTTGCCCCGATCTTTGCAAGTTCCAAGTCAATTATCTTTTTGCTTGCCTAGATTTAATTCGGTTGCGGCACCCAGGATTTTGTGCTACGTTGATATATAAACGTCCCTTCGAGGCTATGTGCCCGGCTTTCTCGCGCAAGCCTGCACACCGGGTGCGTGCAATGCGGGGAATTGTCATCAGGAAGAACAACTGCTTGCGCGTACCTTCTGGCGCTATCATGTGAACAATCAAAGAGGGCTAGTGACGATGAACGTGCGAAATTTTCCGCAGGCGATTGTTTGAGCTAAAAATGGAAGGTAGCTGGACCAACTTCGGTCTGTCCAGGTTCGCGTGAAACAGTCGAACGTGAATCCCCTGGACTGCTTTTCGAGGGTTTTTATCTCCGTGGCATCAGGCACGTTGGAGACCGCCTATGCGTTCATGGCGAATTTCATCGCTACCTACAACGCGCTGTTTGCCAAGGTGCCGGCACCAAATTGAGCGCCACTCTTTGCACATTACCTTTCGTGGTGATGGCCTCTGCCAATATGGACCCGTAATCGAAGTTAGTCCACGACAACTACGCTTCACAAGTGGATGGGCGTATCTCGCGTAGAGTTCATCTTGCAGGCTCATTCGCTTTTTCGGGGCCACCTTTCGTGGAGGGCAAATCACCGGCAGCCGGATGTGCAGCTGAAGACGGTGTTCTGTCTCGCCAAAATGGACGCAACCACGCGCCGAAATCATCGAGGTACGTATAGATCACCGGCACCACCACCAGCGTCAGGATCGACGAGGTGATGATCCCGCCGATCACGGCCTGCCCCATCGGCGCGCGCTGCTCTGCGCCCTCGCCCAGGCTGAAGGCCAGCGGCACCATGCCGAAGATCATCGCCAGCGTCGTCATCAGGATCGGGCGCAGCCGCACGCGCGCGGCTTCGACCAGCGCGGCCTCGCGCGACAGCGGCGCGCGTCCATAGGTGCCGTCCACATCGCCCTGGCGCGCCTGGTTGGCGAAGTCCACCAGCAGGATCGCATTCTTGGTCACCAGCCCCATCAGCATGATGAAACCGATGATCGAGAACATGTTCAGGGTCGAGCCGAACAACAGCAGCGCCGCGAACACGCCGGCCAGCGTCAGCGGCAGCGAGGTCATGATGGCGACCGGCTGGAAGAAGCTGGCGAACTGCGAGGCCAGGATCATGTAGATGAAGATCACCGCCAGCGCCAGCGCCGACACGGCGTAGCCGAACGACTCGTTCATCGACTTGGTCGAGCCACCGAAGCGGTACTTGTAGCCGGCCGGCCAGTTGACACCGTCCAGCGCGGCCTTGACGTCGCGCGCGACTTCGCCGGCCGAGCGCCCGGCCACGTTGGCGGTCAGCTCGATCTCGCGGTTCAGGTCGCGCCGGCTGATCTGGTTGGCGCCGGTGGTGGGCACCAGCTCGGCAATCTGGCGCAGCGCCACCATCCTGGGCGAGCCGTCGGCGTTGGTATGGCTGCTGGCGATCATCAGCGCGCTGAGGTCGGCCATGCCGGTGCGCGCGTCCTTCGGCAGGCGCACGCGCACGTCATAGTTCTTGTCGTCGGGCGCGCGCCAGGAGCTGATGGCATCGCCGGCCAGCAGCGGGCGCAGCGCATTGCCGATCTGCGCCACGCCCACGCCCAGGTCCGAGGCGAGCTCGCGCCGGATGCGGACTTCGATGGTGGGGCGGTCGTCCTTCATGCTTGAATCCAGGTCGGTCAGGCCCGGGATCGCCGCCATGCGCGCGCTGGCTTCGCGCGACAGGCGCCGCAGTTCGTCGAGGTCGTCGCCCTGGATCGACACCTGGATCGCCTTTTGCCCGCCGGCGCCGTCGGGCATGCCGACCATGGTCAGCGTGATGCCGGCGATGCCGGCCAGGCGCTGGCGGATCAGCGGGTTGAGCTGCGCGGTGGTCAGGGTGCGCGCGCGCCGCTCGGTCAGGCGCACCGACACCAGCGCGTTGTTGCGTCCCGAGGCGTTGCCAGAGTTGATGGTGGCGTAGGTGTAGGCCACTTCGGGGAAGGCCTTCAGCGCGGCTTCCACCTGCCGCACCTTGGCTTCGGTGACGTCGAGCGAGGTGCCGACCGGCGTGGTGAAGCCGACCTGGGTCTCGCCGAGGTCGGCATTGGGCACGAACTCGGTGCCGATCAGCGGCACCAGCGCAAAGCTGCCGAAGAAGGTCGCGGCGGCGATGACGGCAGTGGCCAGGCGATGCTTCAGCGCCCAGCCCAGCATGCCGGCGTAGCCGTCGCCGAGCTTGTCCATCCTGGCCGAGAACCAGTCCAGCAGCCGGCCCACCGTGCGTCCGTACCAGCTCTTCTTGTTGCCGGTGCCGTGCAGGTCCGGGTCATGCCAGACCGAAGACAGCATCGGGTCCAGCGTGAACGAGACGAACATCGAGATCAGCACCGCCGCCACCACGGTGATGCCGAACTGGTGGAAGAAGCGGCCGATGATGCCGCCCATGAAGCCCACCGGCAGGAACACCGCGACGATCGAGAAGGTGGTGGCCAGCACCGCCAGCCCGATCTCGTTGGTGCCGTCCAGCGCCGCGCTGCGGTGGTCCTTGCCCATCAGGTTGTGGCGCACGATGTTCTCGCGCACCACGATGGCATCGTCGATCAGCAGGCCCACGCACAGCGACAGCGCCATCAGCGTGATCACGTTGAGGGTGAAGCCGCACAGGTACATCACGCCGAAGGTGCCGATCAGCGCGATCGGCAGCGTCAGCCCGGTAATCACCGTGCTGCGCCACGAGCCGAGAAACAGGAACACGATCGCCACGGTCAGGAAGGCGCCTTCCAGCAGGGTCGAGCGCACCTCCTTCACGCTGCTGCGGATGCGGCGCGCGGTGTCGTTGACCACAGTCAGCTGCACGCCGGCGGGCACCAGCTTGCGCACCTCGTCGGTCATGCGCACCAGGCCGTCGACGGTATCGACCGTGTTCTGGCCCTGCGCCTTCACCACCGACAGGAACAGCGCGCGCTTGCCGTCAAGCAGCGCCAGGCTTTCCTGTTCTTCCTGGCCGTCGCGCACGTCGGCGATCTCGCCCAGCGTTACCGGCTGGCCGGCGCGCCGCGCCACGATGATCTGCCGGAACGCAGCCGGCGTGGGTACGCGCCCCTTGATCTGCACCACGGTCTCGGTCGCCGCGGAACGCAGTTCGCCCGCGGGCAATTCCTGGTTCTCGTTGCGGATCGCGTTCATTACCTGGTCGACGCCGATGCCCAGCGCCTCCAGCTGCGCGGGCCGGATGCGGATCTCGACCTCGCGCTTGGTGCCGCCCACGATATTGATGGCGCCCACGCCGCGCACGGTTTCCAGCCGCTTGCGCACGATCTGGTCGGCGATGGTGGTCAGCTCGCGCTGGCTGCGGCTGGCGCCCGGCGCGTTGGAGACCGACAGATTGAAGATCGGTGCGTCCGAGGGGTCATAGCGCAGCACGCGCGGTTCCTTGACCTCGTCGCGGAACTGCGGGCGGATCAGCGCGATCTTGTCGCGCACGTCCTGCGCGGCCTGGCCGACATCGACGCTCAGGTCGAACTTGATGACGACGACCGAGGTGCCCTGGTACGAGTGCGAAAAGATCTCGTCGATGCCGGAGATGGTGTTGACGATCTCCTCGACCTTGCGCGTGACGCCGGACTCGACCGACTCCGGCGCGGCGCCCGGGTATTCGGTCTGCACCACCACCACCGGGAAGGTGATGTCCGGGAACTGGTCGACCGGCAGCCGCTGGTACGAGAACAGCCCGACCACGATGAAGGCCATCATCATCATGGTGGCCAGCACCGGGTTGCGGATCGACAGGCGGGTGAACCACATGGCGCGCGTCCCCTATGCCGTCAGGCCTTGACGCGCCTGACCTGGCTGCCGCTGCGCAGCGTGCCGAGGTTGTTGCGCACGATCTCGGCGCCGGCGTCGAGGCCGGAGACGATTTCCACCATGCCGCCGGCTTCATCGCGCACGCCGAGCTGTACCGGGCGTTCCGCCAGCGTGTCGCGCTCGATGGCATAGACGAAGGCGCGTTCGCCCTCGGTACGCACCGCCGACACCGGCACCGCCACCACCGCGGCGCGCTGGCCCAGCACCAGTGCGCCGCGCGCGAACATGCCCGCGCGCAATGCCTGGTCGGCATTGTCGACGCGGACATAGACCATGATGCTGCGCGTGCCCTCGCTGACCGCCGGGTTGATGCGCACCAGCTTGCCGGCAAAGCCGCCGGCGCCTTCCACTTCCAGTGCCACCGGCTGGCCCACCGCGGCGCGCGCGACGTCGGCCATCGGGATCGGCGCTTCCAGCTCCAGCACGCGCAGGTCGACCACATCGACCAGGCGCGTATCCGGCGACACCTTCTCGCCCGGCTGCACCGCGCGCGCGGCCACCATGCCGTCGAGCGGCGCCTTGACCACGGTGTCGGCCAGCGCCTTCTGCGCCACCGCCTGCCCGCCCTGGGCGGCGTCGAGGTTGGCTTGCGCCACCGCCAGGTCGGACTGGTACTTGTCGAAGGCGGTCTGCGAGATAAAGCCCTTGCCGACCAGTTCGCGGTTGCGTTCCCAGGTCTGGCGCGAGTTCTCGAACTGGCCGCGCGCGGCCAGCATCTGCCCGCGCGCCTGCGCGGCCCGGGCCTCGTATTCGGCCGGGTCGATGCGCACGATGACCTGCCCGGCGCGCACCGGTTCGCCTTCGCGCACCAGCACCTGCTTTACTTCGCCGGAGACCTTGGCCTTGACCGAGGCCTGGTTCAGCGCGCGCAGGCTGCCCGACAGCGGCAGCGACAGTTGCAGGTCCTGGCGCGCCACCTGAACCAAGTCGGTCTGTAGGAATTCGACGCCGATGGCCTCCTCAGGTCCAAACATCCGATGCGAACTTCTAGCGGTGCGCACATAGGTCACAATACCCAGCACTAAAATAGCGCAGCCAATAGTGACTAGCAGGTTCTTTCGTTTCATGTCGGCCTTTTGGGCGGTTACTGGCTTAGGCGGCGCCCCCCCTACCCATCCTCAAGGCTTGCCCGAACATATCGTCGCGGAAATACTCTGCGACACCTCGGGACTTCTTTTGGGTCACTCACGCTCAGTCCCTTGCCAAAAGCGTGATCACTATAAGCATCCGCCAGCACACGGCTCTTAGGCCTGCGACTTGGCATGCCCAACGAGAACACACACAACGGTACAAGCCCGGTGAATTTAATGACCCGCTATACAAAGAACCTCTCATTTTCCCAATTATCTGCCGCACGATCATAGCCTGTCCGTCAGTCAGACCTGAATTGCGCGTAGGAATTCCCTGATAGATCCTCAATCTGATGGCGCACGGTAAATACAGCGGCAAACATTTTAGTGCTGTCGAGCGCCGAGTAAAGAATGTTTTCGTTAAAGCACGATCCCTCATAGGTACTTCCGTATGCTTCATTTGTGCTGGAATTGGCTTTCAAGTGGCTGGCCTGCTCAACGACCTCTCATTCGTGACGCAGCGCAAGATCGGACCCGACCGCAAGAGGCCGGGCTCAGTAGAACCCACGAGGAATCGCCCGAGTACATGTAGCCACAACGCACATCCCTATCCGAAGCGGTTAGCAAGGTCATGCATTGCGAGGAGTGCGGGGCGCGGTGCCATCAAGTTCACAGACGGTAGTTCCCGAGTCAGGGATCTGCCGCTGTTCGAGTACCGCGCTGCGCCGCACTTCCCGCGACGTGGGGTGTGGTGCAGCCAGTGCGGCGGCCCCGGCTTGAACGGTTGGAATGGCTCGGACGCGATCAACGCGTCACGGCCCGGCTAGCGCAAGTCCGCGGCCATTTGCTACGCAGCTGCACGGTGCAGGCCGTGGGGGCCTTCTACGATCTGGGCTGGCATACGGTCAAATCCATCGACAAGGCACGCCTGCGCGAGCCTGTGGTCGAGCCGGACTGGCCCACAATCCCTTATCCGACCATGGACGAACACCCTGCACAAGGGACATCGCTACGCCACAGTGGTCGTCGATCCGATCGGACGGCAAGTGTTCTGGATCGGAAAGGGCCGCTCGCGCGAGACTGCCCGAGCGTTCTTCGAGCAACTCTAACCGGACGCGGCCAAGCCCGTCGCGGCAGCCGCCCATCGACATGACGACCGCCTACGAGCTGGAGATTCTGGAGCATTTTCCGCAAGCCGAGGTAGTCTATGACCTGTTCCACGTCGTGGCCAAGTACGGGTGCGAGGTCATGGACCGGGTTCGCGTCGACCAGGCCAATCGCCTGCGGCACGATCGCCCGACCAGGCGGGTGCTCAAGTCCACGCGCTGGCTGCTGCAGCGCAACCAACAGAATCTGAGTGCCCCTCAGGCGGTGCATCTGGACGAGGTGCTGCAAGCCAATAGGCCGTTGATGACCGCCTACATCTTACGAGATGACTCAAGCGGCTGTGGTTCTAACGCCGACCGGGATGGGCGCAGAAGGCCTCGGAGCAGCGGGCGCGCAGGCATGGCCGAGCTGCATTCCTGCCCTCAATGTTCGCCCAGCGCCTGAAGGCCTACTGGCACGGCATCGTTGCCCGCTGCCGGCAGCCGTTGAACACGAGCGTGGTCGAGGGGATCAACAACACCATTAAGGTCATCAAGCGGCTTGTCTACGGCTACCGCGACGAGGAGTACTTCTTCCTCAAAATCCGCGCGGCCTTCCCCGGAATTCCTCGTTGAGCCAAACAAAATGCCCAAACAGGACGGGAACCTTGGCGTGTTTGTCGCAACAGTGTTGCCATGGCTTCGCGGTCACGAACGGAGCAGCAAAGGTCAGCTTTACGACAAAATCGTCATCTTCCCCACCAATAGTCGCCGCTATTGACCATATAGCGACATACCAAGAAAGAAAGTAAAGAGTGTCTTTACTGTATCAGCAAACGGATCATTGCTACTTGTCTCGATCAAAAATTCCCACAGCCTATCGAGATCCAGACAAAGCCCGCAGCCAGTACCGAAGGCCCCAATAGCCCAGTCATGTCACGCGCGTCGAAGATCCACACCAACCCGCATAGACATTCAAGGGGCCACGATCCCCTGGTCATTTCCTTCAAAGTCTCCGCTCTCAATCAATCCATTGAGTTGTGAGTATATATGATTTTAAGTTTGGCACGCATGTTGCTCGAAGTACTCGCAGAGCGTCGATGTGAAAATTACCAAATGCCACATAATTTCGCTCTATTCGGACCACAAATTCACCCTCCATTACGGAAACATATAAGGTAGCCTCCAAAGAACCAGCAGGTCGATATATCCTGGAAGACCCGTCTTCTACGAAACTTATTAATAGCCTGGAGATCAATAAATTGGACAAATCAACTTCCTCCTTGAGCATTTTCTCGGACGTCGCCCCCTTCAAAAACACAAAAGCCAAAACATTAATCGCCCTTAGATCCGCCGCCTCGAAATTCCACGTCTATCCGCTTCATCGTGTGACGCATGCACAATGGAGCACGAATTCCACAAAAATTGTCAAACTAATCAAAATATCTTTTGGAATATCGGAGCCTCTAGCAGTTCGATCTAGCGCAGCATCCGAGGATAGTCTGGAGCAATCTAAAGCCGGCCAGTACCTTTCTGTCTTAGATGTTCGTACCGATGAGCAACTGATTCAAGCAATAGGTGATGTTTTCTCTTCGTACGGCACCCCATTGCCATCCGACGAGGTGTTCGTCCAACCGATGGCTAAAGATATTGCAGTAAGTGGCGTTGTCATGACTTGCGACCCTGAATCTGGCCTTCCATACTATATTATCAGTTACGATGAGAGCGGCGATACCACAGTTGTGACTTCCGGTGGAAACGGTACCCGCACTTACATATTTTTACCAGGCCACGACGCACCGGAGCCTCTCCGCTGTTTGGTGCCAGCAATCGAAGAAGTGATCGAAATTGTCGGTATTAAAGAGGTAGATATCGAATTCGGGATCTCGAATAATGGAACCGTGGTGATCTTTCAGGTAAGGCCAATCACAGCCCCGCGGAAATGTGGATATAGCGTTGGTCACCTTGACAAGCTTTTACAATCACTGAATTGCGTTGAAGCTTCGATCGAGGACGTCAACAGCTTCAATAACGGCCAGGGACTCGTAGGGGAAGTTCTCGGAGTCATGCCGGATGTGAACCCCGCCGAGTTGATAGGAACTAAGCCAAGGCCATTGGCCGCCTCCATCTTTCGTCACCTGTTCACTAATACCGCTTGGGCTTCCGCGCGGGCAAATTTCGGATACCGAGATTTGCGCGCAGTTCCCCTCATGCATATGATTGGCGGCACACCATATGTTTCTGTATCAGCAAGCGTAGCCTCATTTTTACCGGCCACATTGCCCCATTCCATAGCAAAAAAAATCATCATCGAAGCTCAACGCAATTTAATTCTAAAGCCAGAGCTTCATGACAAAATAGAATTTCGCGTTGTTCCAACTTGCCTCAAACCAAGAATGAGGGACGGCCACTGGCGCGAGCTATTTCCAAGCCTTTCTGAGAACGAATGGGCTTCGTACCTGGATCTGCTACGTACCTTAACGAACCGCATTATCACTGGCGACGACCTTTTTGATCGTGCTAGACACAGCATCGAAGCATTAGAATCCGCTGCAAGATTTATAAATTGGGATGAGGACCACGGATTGCTTGATGTACTATCGTTGATCGAAAAAGTGCACGTGCATGGCACAGTACTATTCTCTGAGATCGCGAGAGCGGCCTTCGTAGCGACGGACATTCTCAAGTCATTAGAGTCTGAAAAATTGCTTCGCCCGGGGTTCCTGGATGCCGTCGTGCGCGCCTCCGACTCCGTTGCAGCCCAACTAGTAAACGATTTTTCCGCACTACAGCCTGCAGAATTTCTAAAATTACACGGCCATATTCGCCCTGGCACATACGAGATCACCGTTCCTCGATACGACGATCCTATTAGTAAATACTTCGACTGGATGAATCGCACCATCAAGGAGGAGCCGACAGAAGTATCCGCCATCGACTTGGCTCTGTCACCCGCTCAGATATCAGCCCTTTCTTCCGAGTTTGATCGAACCGGCTACGCTTTCGATTGGCCGATATTTGAGGCCTTTGCAATGAAGGCGATTCAGGGCCGTGAACGCGTGAAGCATTCTTTTAGCCGGCTAATTTCGGACGCCTTGGAGATGCTCGCACTCGTCGGAGCAAATCTTGGTCTTAGCAGGGACGATCTGTCGTTCCTTACGATGCCCGACATTGCATTTTCTTTAGAGATTCGCTCCAATCATTCGACCTTTCTTCGGTCTGCAGTCGAGAGAAATCGACAGCACTGGGAAACAACCAGATATCTGCGCCTGCCTGATCTGTTGTGCACACCGAAAGACATCTTCGGCTTCCATGTCTTCCACTCCCGCCCGAGCTTCATCACCGAGATCACAGTTGAGGGGGTTGTCACGGATGTATATGGTTCGTCTTTCAAGGACAGTATCGTATTTATGGAGAATGCTGACCCCGGTTTTGACTGGATATTCACGCACGGCGTCAAGGGGTTCATCACGAAGTACGGTGGCGAAAATTCACATATGTCAATCAGAGCGCGCGAACTTGGTGTTCCCGCCGTTATCGGTGCCGGCAGCCGCTTTGAACAATGGCGGAACGCACGCGTTATTCGACTCGAATGTGCAGCGCAACGCGTCCAGGTTCTCGGTTGAGCTATGTTTCGTAAAGAACTGAGGAAATACGGAGTACGGCGATGCCCGCGCCGCATTAGAACGCTCCCACGAGCGGCCTTACCGAGACTCGTGAAGACCTCATAGCCAAGTTGCTTCGCTTGGCCCTCGGCAGGCACACCTTTTCCGATCCTGCCGAGGCTGTCAGCCTTCGACATCCCTATTCCAGGATGATCTTGCGCGACAGAGGCCCTGATGTTCTCATAGTGTGTATAAACCGGGGACATAGGTAACACCTGTTCGGGGACATGGGTAACACAACTAGACTGGCTGGCAGTGTCTTTTGGGAGACCTGCCATGCCATGGAAGGAAGTGTCACTCATGGATCAACTCAGGGAACTGATGATCCGGGCCAGCCAGCCGGGAGCGAACCGGCGGGAGTGGCCAGGCGATGGGGCATCGCTCCGAAGACGTTGTACAAGTGGCTGTCGCCCTACGCCGAGTCGGGCGAAGGTGAGGTGCGACCAGCGTGCTGAGACGGTCCAGTCCAAGCTGATTGCGACGTTTCGCCGCTACGGCTTGCCGCAGCGCATGACGATGGACAACGGTCCGCCATGAAGCGGCGATTCTGACGGCCTGGGATATACGGTGCTAACGGTCTGGCTGATACAGTTGGGCATCAAGGTCAGTCATTCAAGGCCATATCACCCCCAGACACAAGGCAAGGACGAGCGGTTTCACCGCACCCTCAAGGTCGAGCTATTGCAGCATCGGCGTTTTGCGGACAACGACGAAGCGCAGCGCGTTTTCGACCGCTATCGCGAAACCTACAACGGCAAGCGCCCGCACGAAGCATTGGGCATGGCGGTGCCCATGCAGCGCTATCGTGCCAGCGTCATTGCGTATCCGGAGATACTGCCAGCCGCCGAGTACCTGTCCTGTGACAAGGTCTATAAAGTTGACAGGTCCGCGCGCATTGAAGTTGGCCGACGGCGCTTCAAGATTGGCAAGGCGTTCATCGGCCAGCGCATTGCCTTGCGACCCACGGCGCAGGACGGCTGCTACCGAGTGTGGTTCAGCCGCGTTGAGATCGGAGAAATTGATCTGCGCGCATCATGATGCGCGCAGATCACGTGTCACCTATGTCTCCGAACACCTGTCACCCATGTCTCCGGTCTGTACAGTGGGTAGGGGGTAACCAGCGTGATAGACCGATACCATTATCCAACCTACTCAGCAAGGCTGACGGGTCAATACAATTGTAATCGCTAAGGTGATGACAGGGTCATGTTGACGTCGTGAGCGTCGCCAACTGGCGTGCCCGTCTGATTTGCAAGCGCGTGAAGGTGAACAAATCGATGCGGCCATGATCACTCAGCCATCATATGAGTGGATTCTCTTCGGGCACGGGGGCGATCCCATAAACATTTGGAAATTCATAGCTGTGTCCAGCCGTTCTCCATACCGGCTCCTGAAGCGGTCAACTTTATCGAAAACTTCATAGAATGGAGAATCACCTCACCGGAACTGGTCAATACTTGGCATATCCCCCACGCTGACTTCGATCACCGTCGGTACACTCGTCGTTGTAATGGCGCGACGTAATGCGAACCGCAGTCCTTCGGGAGAGTCCGTTCGGAACGCTTGTGCACCAAAGCTTTCCGACAAACGGCAGAAATTTGGATTTCGAAGATCAGTTGCTATAATTCTACCGCCGTAGTCGTTGACTTGCATCTGTTGGACATTTCCAAAACAGTTGTTATTGAAAAGCAGAACGATCAAAGGAATCTTATGCTGTACAGCAGTGGCTAGTTCTTGAACGGCAAACATGAACCCGCCGTCCCCCGTAATAGAAACCACTGGCACGTTAGGCTTTGCAACCTTCACTCCGAGCGCAGTCGGAAATCCATATCCAAGTGTTCCCTGATAGCCGGTAGATATGTAAGTGCGGGGACTGAACACGGGATAAACGATGCGACTCGCAAAGCCAACCTGAGTTAATTCGTCTACAAATATTCCATGTTCACCTATTTCTTCACGGATAACCTTCAGATAGCTCAATTGTGGTTCGAGCACTGCTGAACGCGCTTCCCATGCGGCTTTGACTTCCATCAATGCAGTTTCACGTGGACTTCGAACTGCATTGTATTTTTCAAGCCTTCTCAGCAAGAGTGGCAAGGCTTGCTCTGCCCGAGCCGTAATTTCGCATTTCGGCGTGAAAAATCTACGATGGGTGGTCGGGTCAACGTCAATGCGAATAATATCCGGCCGATGTGTCCGAATCCATTTTTTGCCTGGGATTCGCATGTTGGTACCGATGGCCAAAACAACATCAGTTTTTCTCCAAAGATCCTTCGCGGCGGGCAGGTGAAGGGAGAGATAGCTACGGGCATCCACAACCCCCATGCCGGTACGATATGCCACGACCGGTGCCTGTAAGACCTCCGCTAACTGCCGGACCAGTGTGCTCGCGCCTTGCGCACCGCTTCCGACAAATATCATTGGAGCAACTGAGGCACCTAGCACTTTGGCGACCTCATCGAGAGCGTCCTCGTCCAGAGGAGGTTCATAGGGAGTGCGTAGTTTGAGTTGGGGATCGGCGGGAGCCGTGCTGGCCAACACGTCCATTGGAATCTCCAGTCCAACTGGTCGAGGTCGACCCGAAAGCATCTGGTGAAAGGCTTCGCCGATCAAGATCGGAATCTCCGATGGAGTGTTAGCAGTTGCTACCCATTTGCTAAGGGAACGCAAGATTGAGAGCTGATCATTGATTTCATGCAATTCCCCCCAACCCCTTCCTATTGCAGTTGAGTTTATCTGACCGGTCAAACACATCAGCTTTGCGTTAAGTGCGTACGCCGTCGAGATCGCGGCGGTTGAATTGAGAAGGCCGGGCCCCGGAACAACGTTGAATACCGTGGGCAAATCGCTGACCAGAGCATGACCGAGTCCCATATATGCCGCGCCTTGCTCATGTCGAGTGTGAATTATCCGGAATTTTTCTCGATGATCGTAAAATGCATTATAGAGCCAATCGTTCTGCATGCCAGGTAGGCCGAATACCGTCCTTATTCCGAGGTTATGCAAAGAAAGAACTGCTGCCTCACCACCCGTCATAGCTCTCATAGTCTTCAGCCCTCCAGAAGCGTATCTAATAAAGCGAGTAATCTCGTGTTGTCACGTGGTGCACCGACCGTGATTCTTATGCAGTGCGGCAGATCGAACGCGGGACGTACCAGCACCCCGTGCCCAACCAAGAGCCCCGCCAGTTCCTCAGCGTTGAAGCCTTTGGGACAGCGAACCATGAGAAAGTTTGCCTGGCTTGGTGTAACCTCCAGATTCAGGGCTTTCAGCCCGGTCGCGAGCCTGCGCCGCTCGGCATGGTTGTTATCGACGGTGCGCTGCAAATGAACCCTATCCCCCAAAGCGGCAATTGCAGCCTCCATTCCTGCTGTGCTTAGGTGAAAATTTCGTTTCCGCTTCTTCACCTTCCGTGCTATCCGTTGCGGCGCGATCCCATAACCGATTCGCATACCAGCCAAGCCATAAGCCTTGGAAAAACTATGAACGATCACGACATTTTGGTCATCGAGGACATGCCGTATAGCGTCAGGAAGGCCTTCTTCCGTAGCAAATTGATAATACACCTCGTCATAAATTACGGTGACATAATCCGGAATTTTATCCAACATCGCACCCAACACATTTTCCCCAAACCAGGTCCCGGTCGGATTATTTGGATTACAAAGATATAGCAGCCTGGTATCCTTGTTTATCTTGCGCAGGATTGCATCGACGTCCAAGCGGAAATCTGGTCTAATAAGAGGCACTCTGTCTATCTCGCATCCCTTACTTGCAAGAGATCTTGAGTATTCACTAAAGCACGGCGGACATATGATGGCACGTTGACCAGGATTAATCAGCGCATCTTCCACTAAAGACAGTACCTCGACACCGCTGTTTGCCGAGAAAAATTGCGCGCTTGTAAGGCCTCTACCATGAAACGCAGCTAGGGCATCGCAAAGCATGTTGTCGGTGCGTTCTGGATAGCGATTGGCCGAGGCAATTGCTAGTTTCGCGGCATCAACTGCTTTGGGTGATGGACCAAATGGGTTTTCGTTTGAGGAGAGTTTCGTAATCTTCATTCTTTCTTCGTCCGCCATCATTTCATCAATTCACAAATAGCCCTGCATTTGATTATGCTACCCTAACAATTGGCTATTTCTCGCAACCTTAAACGAGGGGGGTGTTTAAAAATCCACTGCAGAATTTCATTTTGAAATTTTCAAATATTTACCATTGAACAATGATGAAATAGGACATATTTCATCATTTCGGCGCCGGATACCCGATAACGACCCGGAAGAGTTGACAAATTTTGCCTCCGCAGACTTGAACTTGCCCGTCGATAATTAATGAGCATTATGTTCACGGAAGTGCCTTGTGCATGCCGCGCGTCCAAACGATATTTGGTTTGTCTGCTTGATGACGGATAAGTTCAAGCTCAATGCAGAATACCGCCCAACATACGGCAAAGAATATGGCGGGCCATAATCAACGAGGATTGCTCAATTTGGCACCCCTTGTTTGCGGCGATGCTGGATACCGCTACACTTCCTTATCCCATGCCGCCTCGGAATGCACTTAAAGTTCTTTACTGCCTAGCTTGACCCTAGCCGCCTTCTTTTCAAGCCACCTTTTTTATTGTAATTGCTCCGTGCGAGGTCGGTAAAATGATCAGTTTTCAAGACGCCATGAAGTTCTTTCATGGAACGAACTCTTACTGATATTTGTACAGGCTATCTTCGTCAGGATAGCCGTACGCGCGAACCCTGATGACCTTGAGATTCGATATTGTAGTTGCCTAGATCACAGGTCGGCGGTCAGGCGTCGATAGGCCGAGCATTCCCGCCGCTCAAGTCCTAGAGCGCTCACTGTTGAACAAGACGCGTTGAAGTGCCACAAACCCCTTACACGTTGCAAATGAAATTCCAAAAGTAGAGCAGTAAGTGTTGCCCAGCACCGTCTGCTTATGAAGAGCCATAGGTGGCAATTTGGTCCGACCAAAATTTGGTGGGAACCAAAAACAACGCGCGGGGTCCCACGTAATTCTCCAAGAATTACTCGAAGGAATTCCGCACAAAGGTCGTGGCGGAAACGCTGGACCCGGCACACTCACTGTCAGAAGTTCCGCGAGCGCATTGGCCTGGGCGCGAATCTTGCATCGACGTGGCTGCAAGATCATGAACATGCCGCGGCATCCGAGCCGGACGAACTATTCCTGCCCATAGAGAAGGCATCGCCGCGAAAGCCGGAGCCGATTGAATCAGCCAGGCTCGTCATCGAATGTCGACGTGTGCGTGTGAGGTTCGAAGGCAAGCCCGAGCCAGACGTCCTGCAGCTCGTGCTGCCGACCCTGTTGGGAGGGGCTCGGTGATGTGGGCCTTCCAACTGGAACGCGGGTGTGGCTGGCTGCTGGCGTAAGGACATGTGCTCTGGCTTCAACAGCTTGGCCGCGAAGGTGCACACCGTGCTAGAGCGGATCCCGTTTAGCGACTCCGTGTTTGTGTTCCATCGCCGACGAGGCGATCTGGTCAAGCCGCTTTGGTGGATCGGTGATGACATGTGCCTGCTGATGAAACCGCTGCTTGTACGAGGCCGCTTCGTTTGGTCGCGTGCGGTCGGGGGTGTAGTCAGCCCGAGCCAGCCGCAGATCTCAATGCTGCTGGAAGGCATCGACTTGCGACAGCCGGTGCGCACTGCGGAGCCGATCTCGGCATTGTAATTCTGAGTGCCGGCGCGTGGAGTGCTGGCATAACGTCGGCGAAAGCGTACTCGGACGACATCGAAGCGCTCAAGGCCCTGCTGCTGGAGCGCGATGCCCGCATCGAGCATCTGCAATAGGTGGTCGAATCGCAGAAGGCAGCGATAGGCGGTCGCAACGGCTTCAGCCAGGCCTTTGAGGCCATCGACCACGGCAATCAGGATATCCTGATTGGCTCGGTTCTTGAGTTCATTGAAGACCTTGAGCCAAAACTTGGCGCCTTCAGTCTGCTCGACCCACAGGCCCAGCACATCACGTTGACCGTCTGCCTGGATGCCCAATGCCAGATACACGGCCTTATTGCTGACCACGCCGTCAGTGCGGATCTTGACCCGCAACGCGTCGAAGAACACCACTGGGTACATGGCTTCGAGCGGGCGGCTCTGCCACGCGATTGCCTCGGTCATGACTTCATCGGTGACCGAGCTGATGAAGTCAGGGGAGATGATGAAGTCAGGGGAGACCTCGGTTCCGTAGCTCTCAGCCAGGAATGCCTGGACCTCGCGCACGCTCAAGCCGCGCGCGTACATGGCAATAATGCGCTCGTTGAATCCGGTAAAACGCCGTTCATGCTTGGGAATCAAGACCGGCTCAAAGCTGTCATTGCGGTCGCGTGGCAATTCGACCCGCACCGGCCCACGGTCGGTGACGACGGTCTTGCCGGTGAGGCCGTTGCGCGCATTGGACTCTTCGGCCGGCTTGGGCTCGCCTGGCTTATAGCCCAAGTGCATGCTCATCTCGGCGCCCATCGCCCGCTCGATGATGGCATTGTTAAACAGCCAGCATCAGATCCTGGACTCGCTGGGCGCCATCGGCCCTTTAACCAGTTTGTCGAGCAGGCCTTCAGGCAAAGCCGGCAGCGGCCCGCGGGCCGCTGCACGACGGTACAAACTTGCATCGTGCATTTGATCCGCAACAGCCTGGACTACGCCAACTACAAGGACCGCAAGGTGCTGGCGCAGGTGCTGCGGCCAATCTGCAACGTGGCCGGCGAACAAGAGGCCGAACATGTGCTGCAGGACTTCGCCGATGCCCCGTGGGGCGAAAAGCTGCCGATGATCGCGCAGTCGTGGCGACGCGCCTGGGAGCACGTCGCGCCGTTCTTCGTGTTCCCGCCCGAGATACGGCGCGTTGATCTACACCATGAATGCCATCGAAAGCCTGAATATACAGTTGCGCAAGATCTTCAGAACCCGAGGGCACTTCCCTCGAATGAAGCCGCTGTCAAGCTCCTGTGGTTGGCGCTGCGCAACGTGCTGGCCAAGTCGGTTCGTACCCTGACTGAAAGTCCGCCATGAACCAGTTTGCTATTCTGTATGTCGAGCGATTTACTGCGGAACGAGGCTAACAGAATTTAAAACCGCCTCGCACATAAAGAATGCGGACAGGTCCGAGGCCGCCCGCATAAATTCCCGCGCCTCCGAAAGGCATACACGTCCACCGCCGTAACCACGCCTGCACTGAGGGAAAGCCTGTCGGACAAACGGCAAAGGAACGTACGTTGAACAAGCGCTTTCACGTGAGACTACTGCGTCGCCCTCCCAACAGAGCTCGTCTCAATGGCTATCGGCAGGCAGATCGCCGCACGGAGCGAGCGATCACTCATTCGCTCTCGCAAAAACGAATCTCCCGCTTATCCGATTCAAAGTCCTCACGCAAAAACGAAGAGCCGTTTGGCGATTTGACCTTCGATAGGCTCCGCAGTTCGTTCACCGAACAATGTCATAGCTGTAGTCAGTCTCCGAAACAGCAATAGTGCTAGCGTCCAATGCTTCAAAGTATTCATCGAGTAGCGCCATAAGAATGCGAAGACCACCAGCGTATCCCCAAGTGGGGTACCGATGATAGTGGTGACGGTCAAAAATGGGGAACACGAGCCGCACGAGGGGTGTCCCGGCGTCGCGCTCCAAGTATTTTCCGTATGTGTTGCCGATCAGATAGTCCACCGGCTCCGTGAATAACAAAGAGCGCAGGTGCCAGAGGTCACGCTTCGGATAGACTTTGCATCCTGCACCATATGGTGACGCATCGAGCAACGCCTGTACTTTCTCCGCCCAAGCGTCGTTGCCGTTTGTCGATAACACGTGGCTTGGTTCAGCCCCAATCTCGAGGAGAAATTGGGTGTATCCCAGCATCTGGTCCGGGTCCCCATACAATGCGTACCGCTTACCATGGAGGCTTGCCTGACTGTCCGCCATAGCGTCTACGAGTTGACCTCGCTCCTTTTCCAGTTCAGCTGGTATTGGCTTACCGGTCACCCGCGAAATCTCCATAAGGAAATGGTCAGTGCCACCAACGCCAACCGGCGCATTTAAAACCACGACATCCTGACCCTGTTCAGCGATAAACTTACTTGTTCGTTCGCAGCAGAACTCCTGGAAAACGAATGTTGCTTTAGCGTTCAGTGCGCGTTCCACCTCCTCTTTCCTTGTCCCACCTTGATACATTCTGAACACGCCATCCGTAGGTGTGTTCCAGGTTTCCGACGGGTCGCAGATAATGTTCACTTTTACGCCAAACAGATCGAATATTCTCTTGATTTCACGCATGTTTCCGACGACAAAGCCATCAAAGCCGCCGATGAAGTTCACACTGTCGTCAGGCGTTCGGACCAACGGGTTGGACGCCCCTGCCTTACCGCCCCAAAAGTGCTTCAGGATGCCCAGTAGCGCATTGTCATAACCCGTCACGTGACTACCGACAAATGCTGGCGTGTGGGCGAAAGGCACATCGTAATCTTCAGGGACGCTGCCCTTCTGCTTGCTGTTCTTGATGAATGCATCGAGGTCGTCCCCGATCACCTCCGCCATGCATGTTGTGGATACGGCAATCATCTCGGGCTTGTAAAGGTTGTACGCGTTAGCCAGTCCATCAATCATGTTGTTCAGGCCGCCGAAGACCGCCGCATCCTCAGTCATTGAGGAACTCACACACGAAGTCGGCTCCTTGAAATGCCTCGAAAAATGTGAACGGTAGTATGCAACGCAGCCTTGAGAACCATGTACGAATGGAAGTGTCTTGTGAAAGCCGTTTGCTACAAACACGGCTCCAAGCGGCTGACATGCCTTGGCCGGATTCACAGTCAGTGATTCTCTGGCGAAGTTCTTCTTCTTATAGTCTTCTGTCTTAGTCCATTCGGAAAACTCCCTTATCTTTTCTTCAGGATCCTTGAATTCGAACTCTTTCTTATTCTGAAAGAGCGCCCTGTATTCCGGCTCCCGGAAAAGTAATTCATGATCGAGAATTTTGTCAGTCGATTGCGGCATCACTCACTCCTGTATGTAAATAATAAATAACCGTTCGCTAGACGCCAATACGCCGCTGCGATCTCCCTGCTCATGTTCGATCTTTCCACGGCGTCTTCGCGAGGTTCCATACAGGACTTGAGATAGCAATGTCCATATCACGTGCGAATATCGCAAATCCGTCGTAGCCGTGATAAGGGCCTGAGTAATCCCAGCTATGCATTTGGCGGAACGGGACTCCCATTTTCTGAAACACGTACTTCTCTTTGATACCAGAACCGACAAGATCGGGGTGCACCTGGTCTACGAATCTTTCAAATTCGTACCCCGTCACATCATCATAGATGAGCGTGCCATCCTTTACATAATGCGTGGTTCGTTGGTAATCGTCATTGTGTGCAAACTCGTACCCCGTTCCGATGACTTCCATGCCTAGATCCTCGTATGCCCCTACAACGTGCCGCGGGCGTAACCCACCTACAAAGAGCATCACCTTTTTACCTTGCAACCGAGGCTTATATTTCGCAATGACGGCATCAGATACTGCGCGGTATTTAGCGATCACCTTTTCTGCATTTTCCATAATCGCGTCATCAAATCGACTTGCAACTTCACGCAAGCTTTTCTCAATCATTGTCGGACCAAAAAAATTATATTCCACCCACGGAATTCCATACTTTTCTTCCATGTGTCGACTGATGTAGTTCATCGATCGGTAACAATGCAACAAATTCAGCTTCGACCTTGGGGTGTTCTCCAGTTCCGCCAATGTACCGTCACCGGACCATTGTGCGATTACCCGCAAACCCATCTCTTCAAGAAGGATTCGACTTGACCACGCGTCCCCCCCAATGTTGTAGTCGCCGATGATAGCAACGTCATAGGGTGTCGATTCAAGTGCGAGCCGCTTATTGGAGTGAGCATCGAACACAAAGTCGCGGATCGCGTCGTTTGCCAAATGATGACCGAGTGACTGCGACACACCACGGAAACCCTCGCAGCGCACAGGCACGACGGTGTGCCCGCCATACTCCTTACTCTTCTTCTTTGAGACAGCCTCAATGTCGTCTCCGATAAGACCGATCGGACATTCTGTCTGGATCGAAATCCCCTTGTTGAGCGGAAACAGCTGCTGTATCTCATCAATGATCTTGTCAAGCTTCTTGTCACCTCCGAACACTATGTCCTTCTCCTGAAAATCAGAGGTGAACTGCATCGTAACGAACGTATCGATGCCCGTGGTGCCAACGTAGTAATTGCGACGCGATCCCCATGAGTACTGGCCACAGCCAACGGGCCCATGGCTTATATGAATCATGTCCTTGATCGGGCCCCATACCACGCCCTTTGATCCAGCATACGCGCACCCGCGAATCGTCATGACCCCAGGCAGCGACTTGATATTTGACTTCACCCCGCAATCTGGCTTGCCTTCCTCGAATGAACTTAGGTGCTTGGCCCGTCGTTTTCCCATCTTTTCAGGGTAAGCTCGTAGCACTTCGTCAATGAGGGCCTTGTTGGCGGCCTTCCGTTCCTCAACCGTCGTGGTCATCGCGTAATCCATAGGTAATCAACATGCTCGTCCCAATAGCCGCCGTGCGCGCACGGCGGCTGTCGTTCAAACCTGGCTAGGCAGTAAGCTCTGACGCAGTCTTCCCAACTTTTGACTCGTCGATCTGCACCAGAATCCCCTTCGCCATCAAGAGATCCTCCAACTGGTCCATCGTGATTGGCGTCGGAATAACGCCATTTCCACCATTGTTATGGATCTTCTCGGCAAGCGCACGATACTCCCCTGCCTGAGCGCAGTCTGGCGCATACTCAATGACGGTCATTCGACGCAGTTCTGCATGCTGGACTACGTTGTCGCGAGGCACGAAGTGTATCAACTTCGTGCCTAGCATCTCCGCCAGCGATTCAGCTAGCTCAAGTTCCTTGTCCGTTTTTCGCTCGTTACAGATCAACCCACCCAAGCGCACGCCGCCGCTATTTGCGTACTTCAAAATGCCTTTAGAAATGTTGTTTGCCGCGTACATCGCCATCATCTCACCAGACATAACAATGTAGATCTCTTGGGCCTTGTTTTCACGTATTGGCATCGCGAAACCGCCACAGACGACATCGCCGAGCACATCATAGGAAACGTAGTCAACATCATCATACGCGCCGTTCTCTTCCAGGAAGTTGATTGACGTTATAACACCTCTGCCTGCGCAGCCAACCCCCGGTTCAGGCCCCCCCGACTCGACACACCGAATGTCCTTGTAACCAATCTTCATTACGTCATCCAGCTCAAGATCCTCGACAGATCCCGCTTCAGCCGCAAGCGAGAGGATTGTGTCCTGGGCTTTAGCATGCAAAATAAGCCGTGTCGAGTCCGCCTTTGGATCGCACCCAACGATGAGAATCTTCTGCCCGAGGTCGCTCAGCGCCGCTAGCGTGTTCTGCGAGGTAGTCGACTTGCCGATGCCACCTTTACCATAAAAGGCTATTTGCCGAAGGTTAGACATTGTGATACTCCATTTTGAATAGAAAGTGAAGCTAGAAAATCATGGTTTGCAAGGCCACGATCATGTCCTCAGTCTGCGGTGTTTCCCTATGGTCTTCTTCTTTCAAAAGCACGCATCGGCCAGCTCGTGTCCGCGCGACCGCTTTAGCGCAGCTTTCGTGCCATGTCGCTAAGAACTCCAGAAAGCCCGATAAATCGCGGGTTTCCGGAACTCCTGGTGGCCATGACTGTGAACTATGGCCGCGTCGCGATACTGACAAACCGTTCGCGCTTTGTCGAAATACGTCGTTTGGCAACTAACGCGCCCTCGCGTCGCCCCAGTGACCTATCAACTTGAATCATTAAGGCTGGCACGCGTGCGGTGAAATAGAGAAGTGCTTGGCAGATTCACGCTAGCCATCGGGCAATTTCGGAACGTTGAACCGACAAACCCTGTGCCCAGCGGTAATATGGAATACTTTCTGTTTTTTTGAAAATCTATCGCAACTACGTACGGAGAGTCGTCGTAGATTCGAAAGTTCCAGAGAAGAGACACTGAGGTCGACTTAGTTGTCGGTTAGCCAACTTTTAAGCCAACTATGGTTTTCCACGGGAGGCTACTTCCTCACTTATTAAAATTAAATCTTTTCACTTCGCAAATTCCACATTCGAATATTGTGGCATTATGATCACTCATCATTGTATGCCCAATTTTCCGTAAGGATCAGCATATTGGCGTTGCTTGGCTCCGACGTTATAGAAATGCAGACGCCCGTGGATGCGCCAAAATAGACGCGCCGCCCGGCCAATTCAATGACCGGCTTTTCGTATCGCATTTCGAGCTCGCTCACCCGGATTACACGAACATCCGGATAGCAACTTTGCCACTTGGCCGCAACTTCAGGAAGTGATGATTCCTTGCGGATCAATTCAGTTATAATATTGATCTGATCACCAGTGAGTGCCATGTCATTTTCCTCCAGAATCAACTCGTCTAGCTTCGACAGTGACTGGAAGCCTAGTATCTGGCGCCATCTCTGGTAACTGAAACTGCCAACCGTTCGCAAGCTTAACGAGGCCGCCCCACATTTGCTCCTTTGTCATGGAAACTATCGGCTCTTCAAGATCCTTTCTTGGCAAGTATGCTTTTAGTGTACCTGTAATATCCTTTCGAATCATAATTTTCATTTCGGGCCTCCAAAAACGGAGAAACTGGAAGAAAAGTACATGGCAACACCGCGTTACAAAGATTTGTCAGGTTCACCGCCACGCATTGAACGGCGCGTATTGAAAAATTCTCAGGACAAATCACACACATTTTGTCAGAGCCCCGACAAGCATAATCGACTCGTTACGTACAAAAGACCTGCAAGGGCAGCTTACCCGTTTGGTCTGGTCCGCCAAATCTTACCGGCGAATCGATCTTCTCTTGCGAGAACGGCCAATTCCTCTTAGCGGGCAAGGCGCAGGTCCGTCAGGATTCCCTACAACAGCACGCGGAACCTTTTTTTGAAGTACCAGATAATCTATGGACTGATCTTCCACAAGATTTCTCCAGTTTGTGATTGACTCCTCCCTTGGAATTCAGAACGGTCCCGTCAAAATTTTCCCTATCTGTGATGGACGGTGGGCCCGCGATGTGGTCGCCGATAGGCGCGCATACGCCTTCATTTAAGTGGTCCAGCGTGCAGAGTTCTCTTGCGCGCATGCCGACGCGACGATCACTCGCGACGAAGTGAACAGCATAGATGTAGAATCGTTGCAGGAAGGTGTCGATTCTAGTGATGTAGCCAGTATCTCCTTTATTCACGATAACTTCGCCAATGTCTTTCCCAAAAAACGTTCCATCGTTGCGAACCATCGACCGTGCAATTACGCGCTCGCCAACCTCAAAGCTAGGTTCAAACGCTATTTCGACGGTGTCATTTCTCTCAGAGTTGCATAAGACCTGCTTTGGTCCCGACATCGCCTTTCCCCGAGGTCAGTTTCTAAATTAGGCATCCGCAAAGTTGCCCTCCACGCTAGAGGCATGTTCGCACCCCACCGACAATGCCACGCCAACGGGTCCTAGTTCCATATTTTCCAGCAATCCATAGCTTCTCCACCGGTAAAGCTTGAGCCATGACATGAACCAGACCGATAAACAGGCCTTCTAGAAGCGCGCTGTGGCCATGCTAAGCCGGTACTATGCAATCGTCCACGGGGCACACCGACACACACTGCGGAAAGTCGAGTCCCTCGCACATAGTGCACTTCTTAGGATCAATTACCAGCACATCACCTTTCGCCCTAATGGCAACATTTGGGCACTGTGCCTCGCACGCCGAGCAACCGGTGCAGGCTGAGGCAATAATCTTCAGGGCCATAAATACGCTCCTTACAATTTAAAGTACTGTACTACTCCTCCGCGCATGCATGACCTTTGCACGTCAAATGGTCGTTATTGGACTTTTATAGACGCGCTTTGCCGGATCATGCATCGTCGCAATGTTTACGCAACGATGCGCCACCAGCCACACGGCTTGAGTAGTCGTTGAACCAAGATAGTGCTGCGACCTCAACAATCTCTCCCGCGTACTGCTCCACCGACTCGATGCCAGCATCGGCTAGTTCCTTACGCGGACACATACCAATTTTCGCCACAAAAATGGCATGACAATCGTTGATCGCGCGTATCATACGTACTAGTCGTTCATCGTCACCGTAGCCCCCTTGGCAATACAATTCAACTCGGCGGGAACCCACAAAGTGCACGCCAGAAGCACTAACTTCGAAGATTTTTAGTTCAGAAATATTCCCAAAGTGCCCATTCACGCGACCCCGGCCTTTCGTGGCAACGGCGATATTGACCTTCAGTGATCCTGTCGCTTTCCTGCCCTGCGTTAACGCTAGTACTTCCCTCTTTGCCTCACGTTGCGCCATGATCTCAGTCTCCGTGCGGACCCGGTACTCGTGGCGGATGTTTCGGTCATAACCGATATCCATCTGCTCGATACTCTCCAGAGAAAACTCGTCACTGCGATCCTCCCCGAGGAGACCTACCGCGTCCGCTCGGCACTGCCGGCAATGCCGCATCAATTTCACGCCGCCCGAACAAGCTTCCTGTACTGTCCTCAATTCATGGGAGGTAGGTTCGCGTGGTCCGTGCAGGCCAAAGTACGTACCATGCGAGGGGTCGGAGATTAGCGGCATAATGTTGTGAAGGAATGCACCTCGCTCTTTCACAGCGCGGTTTACCTCAATCAGATGTTTATCGTTAATGCCTGGAATCAACACCGAATTGATTTTCGTCAGTACGCCACGTTCTGTTAGCATTTCGAGCCCTCGCATCTGCCGCTCATGCAACACGCCTGCGGCGTCCGTCCCTGTCAATCGGCGACGGTTCCAAAAAATCCACGGGTAAATTCTTGCTCCAATAATCGGATCGATCATGTTGATGGTTATTGTCACATGATCAATATTGTATCGGCAGATGTCATTCACAAAGTCAGGCAACGCGAGGCCATTGGTTGAGAGACATAGTTTGATATCGGGAGCTCGCTCCTTAAGCAAACGAAACGTCTCAAACGTGGTCCCCGGGCTCGCGAGAGAATCACCGGGCCCAGCAACACCCACCACCGTCAATTGCGGTATGCGACTCGCGACAACCATCACTTTCTTCACCGCCTGCTCTGGCGTCAGCTTTCTCGACGTAACGCCAGGTCGCGACTCGTTTGAACAGTCGTACTTGCGGTTACAGTAGTTGCACTGAATGTTGCAGGCGGGCGCAACCGCTACATGCATGCGCGCGTAATGGTGATGCGCTTCCTCTGAGTAGCACGGATGATCTTTTATCTTATCCCACACCCCCGGCAGCATCCCCTCGGCCTCTCCAGACGACTCACACTTCAACACGCTGGCACCAACAGACGCAGTACCGCCGCCCCGTAGAGCGGATGTTCTGCTAGTTGGCATTAGGGGCACAATTCTCTCCTCGCCTCCATAACAGGTAGTCGATGGTAGCGTGCTCGCGCTCGCGCTATCTCGCATAACTCTTTCCTTCTCATCGAGAGTGGGTGGTCATCGTGAAAAAAGCGAAATCCGTGCCATCGCGCATGGAGCGTCTCGACCGGTATGAAGGAGGCCAACATTCGCTTGCGTTCTATAAGAACCGACAGCAGCGAGTTCGTCTCGCGGGTGGGTCGAAGCCAGCTCCAAGCTCACTGCGAAAAGAGAGAGCTAAATTGGCCTACTACGGCTTCCCTCTTCTCGGCACCGGTCAATACCGGTTGAGTTAATAGCAGCTTGTCCGGACAGAGACATTCGCGACACGAAAAGTGTGCGAAGCCCCAATTTTACTGACAGCGTCGCCGCCGCCGCTCCTGAAGATAGCGCTCCAGCTTATTGAACTCGGCTGGCACAACGCTTGCTCGGCCGTCTAGGACCCTATGACGCGCAAAGGCGACTACCGCGATGCTTAAACCGATTATTATCAAGAGAACATTGTGCGGCCCAGAACAGCCCCCAAGGTGCCTTTATCGGATAGAAGAAAATTGTGCGATTTCCGGCATATTCTTGGCTCCGGAAATTCCAGAGTTGCTAACGGGAATCCCTGCAATGGGTGATGAGGAGATAACGTTTATCGACGCTATTGGGGACATGAAACTCAAGCCCGAAACAATAATTTCCCGGTGTTCGACAGACACCGAGCAAACCGCTGCCTTGCGCTGCAAGGCTGAGTTTGTGCAATTGTCCATTTCCGTTTCCGATCTCTATTCGCACCATCTGCGGCTGTCGCGAGCTTGGGTATTATCCCTGATCGCGCGCCTTATCCGGAAGATAGGGAAATGCCACACAGGAATATCTATTTGTATGTTAAGCCTTGGGAGTGCGTACTCCTCGTTCCTTGTGGAAGTCGCGCTGTGCCCGAGCATGTGTGGTGAACAGCGGATCCAATTCTCCAACAAAGTTGGTGCAATTCTCCCGTTTGCGGCCTACGACCTCATTGCAAGGCTGCACGATGCAGTTGATTTGGAGAAAAAAATCTATTTGCAAAATTGTGTCGGTCTCGCTACTGCACATACACTAGCTGCGCTCAACTCCAGCGCCCCACATGTGAACCCAGCAGTAAAAGGCATGGTTCACCCGAAGGGCAAGGCGGCGCTCGAGGAAGTCGTGACGGGTTCACAGCATCTACTTGGGCAGGATACAGGCGTCGATAGAAAAACGCTCGTCCAGATCTCTTCTCTTGTCAAAGATGCGTTTGACCGGACAGTGCCGTCGAACAGAATAAGAACCCGTATAGGCTCCCATCGAGCTAGGAGTTGGAATACACACTCCCGCGTATCCCATTTCGATTCCCGGCTGAGCCGATGCGACAAGCACGATTCGTTGCTGTCTAATACGCGTCCGCACCCAGATTACCAAGATTCGGGAAACTCCGAGGCCGTTTTCCGGGAGCGAGTAGTTAAAAAAATGGTGTTATCTCTGCATCGCGAGCGGCGCTGGAGATATCCAGCAAAGCCCATTATCCCTTTTCCTGGCAACCGTAGGAGGTCCATGTAGCGGTAGCTAATCGGCCCGTTACTCGTCGAAACAGCGCGGTCCGCGTCTATGTACGTCACACGCCGTATTTGAAAACTACTTCCTAGCAGCTTACTTCACCTCGGAGCAAAGATATGCAAGGACACCTCAATCAGCAGCAACACCTCTCTTCAACTGAGGACTTTTTTCGGCATTTTGACATCGCATTCGACGAAACAGTCTTGAACGTTAGCCGTCTACATATCCTGAAACGGTTCTTCCAGTACATCGAGCAACAAGAAGAGCCTTCCTTCGACAACGGCACCGCGCTGTTCGAATTTTATCGCAGCTTGCTCCTCAAAGCGTACAACGATTTCGTCTCGTCAACGCCAGCGGAACAGAAGGTTTTCAGGTGTTTTCGGGAGGCAGAAGGACGAAGGTACGTTAGCCTTGACAACCTTCGCGCTTCACTGGGAAAGCGCGACACCGTCTAACGCGGAGAAGGAACCATGCACATTGTCGTCTGTATCAAGCAAGTCCCCGATTCAGCGCAGATTCGGGTGCATCCGGTCACCAATACAATAATGCGCCAAGGCGTTCCAGCGATCATCAACCCGTACGACCTCTTCTCACTAGAGGAGGCGTTGCGGTTGAAGGACCGCTTCGGCGGACGAGTCACGGCGCTATGCATGGGGCCGCCCCAGGCTGAGGACGCGCTACGCAAGTGCATCAGCTTCGGCGCTGACGAAGCCATACTCATCACCGACCGCGCTTTCGCCGGGGCTGATACGCTTGCAACGTCCTACGCGCTTGCCGCTGCCATCCAACAGATCACGACTCAACAAACAGTGGATATGGTCTTTACCGGTAAGCAGACCATCGATGGCGACACCGCGCAAGTCGGCCCCGGTATCGCGACACGGCTCGGCTTCCAACTCCTGACCTATGTATCAAGGATCGTTGAGACGGATTTAAATAAGCGTTCAATCGTCGTCGAGCGTCGTGCCGAAGGAGGCGTGCAAGTGCTTCAGACCGCGCTGCCTTGTCTCATAACGATGCTTGAGAATACGAACGAATTACGTTTTGCAAAACTCCCCGCGATGATACACGCGGCGGCGTTTCCGATACGCAAATGGAATCGGGAGCAAGCCGGTATCACTGACTTGAATAGGATTGGGCTCAAAGGCTCGCCCACCGTAGTCAGCAAAGTATTCGGCCCAACGCCGAGAGACGAAAAAGGCGAAATTCTGGAAGTGGATGCCGCGAACCTCCAAGAAGTCTCCCACAAACTTGTGCAAAAGATCCTGGCCCGTCATCCAACATTGGAGGCGGACCTGTTAATGAAGAGGTTCTCATGAATTCCTCCGTTGGTTTAGACAACATGCCGAACACCACCGTTAGAAAGAGCAGCAACCGCCACCTTGAGTTACCTGAGCACCTGAAAACTTACAAGGGTGTATGGGTTTTCCTTGAACACGATCAGGGTCAGGTTCATAGCGTGTCGTGGGAACTCCTAGGAGAGGCATACAAGCTCGCCGACAAGCTGGGCAGTGAAGTAGCAATTGTCGCGCTCGGCGGCCCTGAAGAGCCCCTTGAGCAGTTTGCAACCGAAGCATTTGGTTTCGGTGCAAACAAGGCGTATGTGATCCACGATCCGGTGTTGCGGGGGTATCGGAATGAACCATTCACGAAAGGATTGACCGATCTAGTTAGTAAATATCGTCCGGAGATCCTGCTTCTTGGAGCGACCACTATGGGCCGAGATCTTGCCGGCTCTGTGGCAACGACTCTCTCGACGGGGCTGACGGCCGATTGCACTAGCTTGAGCATCGACTCTACCTCGCGCGCTCTTGCGGCCACTCGCCCAACCTTCGGTGGCTCACTTCTTTGTACGATAATGACACTTGCATGCCGGCCTCAGATGGCGACGGTCCGACCGCGCGTAATGGCGATGCCGCCAGTTCAGACCGGCCGTTGCGGACAGATTATTCATGAGCAATTAGGTATGATTGAGTCCGACATCGTGACGAAGTTACTCAATTTCATTACCGATTCAAAAAGCAATCAGATTAATCTTCCTTATGCGGATGTGATTGTAAGTGGGGGAAAGGGACTTAAGAACCCTGAAAACTTCAAGCTGGTCTTCAATCTGGCGCGTGTACTCGGCGGCGAAGTAGGTGCGACTCGCCCCTGCGTGCAAGCTGGCTGGGTCGAAGCCGAGCGCCAAGTGGGGCAAACGGGTAAAACCGTTCGACCAAAACTTTACATCGCCGCAGGAATTTCCGGTGCCATCCAGCATCGCGTCGGGATGGAAAGTTCTGACGTAATCGTGGCCATCAACACCGATGAAAACGCACCAATCTTTGACTACGCGCATTACGGCATCGTAGGAGATGCCATGCAACTACTGCCAGCATTGACTCAAGCTTGCGAGGATCACTTGGCGCAGCATAAGTCCGGACATATGAGGGTAGTCAAATGACCGAACCTTTGCGTTTTGACGTAATTGTCGTTGGCGCAGGACCTGCCGGAAACGCCGCTGCCTACTTGATGGCCAAGGCCGGTCTGAAGGTCCTCCAAGTTGAGCGCGGTGAGTATCCGGGGAGCAAGAACGTTCAGGGAGCGATTCTCTATGCGAATGCCCTGGAACAAGTTATCCCAGATTTTCGCGACGACGCACCGCTCGAGCGGCACATCATTGAGCAACGCATGTGGATGCTCGACGATACGTCATTCGTAGGCACGCACGTACGAAGCGAGGACTACAACAAACCACCGTACAACCGTTACACCATCATCCGCGCTCAATTCGATAAATGGTTCTCATCAAAGGTCCGAGAGGCCGGCGCATTGCTCATTTGCGAGACGACAGTGAATCAACTGATTATGGATGGAGATCAAGTTGTCGGCGTTCACTGCGACCGGGAGGAGGGTGACGTGTATGCGGACATTGTGATTCTCGCAGATGGCGTCAACTCAACGCTCGCCCGAAAGGCAAAATTTCACAGCGAAATTGAAGCGCATAACGTTGCGCTCGCTGTCAAAGAGATTCTCTTTCTTCCCGAGGAGACCATTCGCCAGCGCTTTAACGTTTCAGGAGACGAAGGCGTCGCTATTGAAATGGTGGGCCGCATCACCGATGGCATGACTGGCACGGGCTTTCTTTATACAAACAAAGAGTCCCTGACCATCGGCGTTGGTTGTATGTTAAGTGACTTCAAGAATTCCGCACACCGCATAAGCCCTTATGCGCTGCTGGAAAACATGAAGCACCACCCTTCGATAGCGCCGCTAATTGATGGAGGCGAAATGAAGGAGTACTGTGCACATCTGATTCCCGAAGGTGGCTTCAATACGATTCCACAAGTATATGGCAACGGATGGATGATAGTGGGCGATTCCGGAGGGTTCGTCAACTCCGCACATCGAGAGGGGTCTAACCTAGCAATGACGACAGGCCGCCTTGCTGCTGAAACGGCAATACTCGCAAAAGCCATGGGTCGTGGCTACCGCTCCGAGGTGCTTTCGGCGTACAAGCGCGCGCTCGATAGGAGCTTCGTGATAAAGGATTTACACAAATATCGCCACATGCCAGAGATCCTCCGACAGAACCCCCAGTTCTTTACGACGTATCCTGACCTGATCGCATTCGCAGCACGTACGATGATTACCGTTGACGGCATCGATAAGACGACGAAAAAACATGAAATCATCGGAAAGTTTAGAAAGAGCCGGACCCTGCCTGGTCTTCTTGGCGACGCGTACAAACTATGGAGGGCATTTCGATGATAAACGTGACAGTCAACATCGAAGAAAAGCTATATCAAAACCGCTATCGCGTGGATGTAGGTAGGCCACATATCCATATCAAGAACGCGGAAGTATGCGCCAATAACTGTGCCGACAAAAGCTGCACCTACATCTGCCCAGCTTCTTGCTATCGCAGTGAGACCAACGGGGCCGTTACGCTCATTACCGACGGCTGCCTCGAATGCGGCAGTTGCCGCATTCTCTGCACTGACCACCGTAACGTCGAATGGGAATACCCGCGAGGCGGTCATGGTATCCAGTTCAAGTTCGGCTGAGGCCACGGCGCAATGAAATGAGCGGTGTTGACCATACTGCTCCCCCCTATTTACAAACAATCTCAGAACGCCTTTCCCTAAGCTGATGTTGCCTACCGTCTTGGACGTTAAGCCAAGGGGCCTTCTGTAGGACTGCTTTTTTATGATGTACGTGCGCCCAATTCATTGTCTCCATTCCGGCAGTCATCGCATCGGCTTGGAAGCAAGAAAATCATCCGGAGCCTCACCTTGCAGGAGAGAGGAATGAACCTCATTACCGATATCGAATTGGCCGAATTTTTTGGCAGCACTGCCACTCCCCCGGCCATCCAGTTGATTAATACAATTCCGGAGGGCGGAAATGACAATGCGGAGGTCATCTTATGGACGACAGTTCTTTCGTTCCCCACCTGCTTGCCACCGTACTATATGCTGTATAAGTTACAAGCAAGCCGCGGTGAGCTTCGAAAAGCGCAGGAGGTGGCAGACAAAGCCCTGGTGGCTGCTGCGCGCCAGGCGTCCATCAACATTGATTGGCGTGCGGTATGGCCCGGCGACGCTGATTTCACTATTTCAGGCCCTGCTCGCTTCTGGCTCTTTACCCTGAAAGCCCAGGCGTTATTTAGTATACGGCTCGGCGAGCATGCCATGGCGCTCCAACTGATGAACAAACTTCGCTGGCTGGACCCCAACAACAGCATCGGTTTAGATATCGTTGATTCCTTGCTCGCTCGTTCGCCATTAAGATAGCGCCAGCCGATATTAGTCACCTTATCCTTTTATATGACCAGGCCCTGACAGTCCTCTACTTGTAAAGATCGTTTTTTCATCATTCAGGCCCAAAACAGTCTCCGAAACTGGGGCAAATGCTGCAGCTCGGAGCCCTGCACACGTAAAACGCATCGCGTTCACATAGCTGTTTGTAGAGGAACTTTTTCCACTTCATTCCATGTACGTTCTTTTCGGCAAGCATGGGAAACCAGTACCTCAGAACCTCTGACAGCTCGGCCCGGGATGGAAGGCGTAAGTTTTGCCAGAGATGTTTGTCTTTCAAACACGCGGAGGCCAATGCATGAGAAACACAGCGCACCTCGATAGGTGTACCGGCACTCGGATCAGCGTGTGCCTCAAGCAAGGTTACGAGTTCTTCGACCTCGTCAAAACACATCTGGTCTTGCGCGGTTGCCTCCCTGTTTAGCTGCAAAGATAACGCATACTCGGCACCTGGAAACCAGTGTGCAAGCAACCATCTTGTTTCATTGGCATCAAGTCCTATTATGGGGAGGCCATGTACGTTTCCCTCCTCGAAAGTTGAAGAAATGGCGCCAGCAAGGGTCAGCACCGTGCAGTCATTGGCATCTACCGCGTGACGCATTAGCGTACTGTGGAAATTCATCTTCGTCATAACTAAGGCCTAGGCAGGCGCGTGCGTGTAGCATTTTTTTGGACAAATCTTCGCGCACGCAGTGCAACCTATGCAATACTCGCGATGCAAGATAGTCATAACCTTCTTTTCAAACTCCTCCTCATTTTCTTTCTCCCCCTCAAGAGAAATCTGGCTGCCATCCTCGCTCACCCCAACAAGTTGAAGGACACCGCGCGAACACACACGAAAACATCGCCCACACCCGATACAATTTTGATGATCGATAGAACTTACAAAGTTTGGCGTCCAGATCGCGCCACTTGGTAGCACTACAGTAAAGTTGTCACTCACGTTGCATTCTCGCGATATTCACTTGTAAGCCAAGCCGGCGGTTTTCCGCGCCTCCATCAACGCGGCGTGGATTTCGTGGCAGCGTCTGGCAACGACTAAAATTTGCTCCCAACTAGCCGGCAAGTCTTCGGATAGGTCGTGTAGATCCATCTTGGCTTGCACCGCAAGCGTGTTCAATCTTTTCAAACGAGCTTTTGTTGCCTCAGGGTCGTTTATCCTGTCTTCGCTGTCAGCTTCAGTACTGAAGGGTATTTGTGGCGGAGGGTAGTCTTTCTCTTTGAGGTAGGCGCGATCATTCGCTAACCGGTCGCCCGCGCCGAAATCGTATGACGTGCCCAGATCCTTCTTGATCACCTTCCTTAACCACGGAGGCGGCGTTCCCTTCAACACCTCCTGCAGCTTTCTGAGGATCGTTTCAATCGGCTCCGCCTTTGCCACCTTGATAGGGTGGATCTTCAGCGCAACCACGCGCGCGGCTCCGGCACCTCCAATTGCGGCGACGTACAGTATCGCGCAGTCATGGATTGCTTCAAGCCTTTGACCCAGCTTCGCTTCGTTATCATGATTTTGTGGCGTGTCGCTGAAATCGAAAGCCTGGATGAACCTGTGCGCGGCCGCTGTCACGTCGTAGACGAGTATATGCTTGGCCCACCCGAAGTGTGCGTCAACATGCTCCTTATCTTGCGTGGCGAATGCGATTTTCATGTGTCGTCTCCTGTAGAATCACATAGTGGCTGGACGAAACCTCGACATTAGATCACCGGGGTTTCCGCAGTGCGATGGGTATTGATCGTGGGTAGGGGCCAATCCGTCGGTGCGCGGAACTGGATTCGCTCAAGCATCAGATTTGCAATCTCGAAAATCAGGTCCATCGTCCCTCGATATCCTATCTGACATCGATGTGCGTTTCCGACGCGGTCGAATACGGGAAAGCCTACGCGCATCAGCGGCTTGCCGAGTCGCGCAGCCATTTGACGGCCATGCGAATGAGTGATTAGCACATCGCAATTGCCGGCCGCACGTTCCATGTCTTCCAAGTCGCCCAGCACTACTTCGCTTGCGGGCAATAGAGCGTGCGCTGGAGATGTGGTCGTGCTGACGCAGACTGATAGTTCTGCCCCTAGTTCGTGCAGCAGCGACCCAACCGAAAGGAGCATGTCCGGATCTGCACCGATCGCAACCTTTATACCCCCCGTATAGAAGTGACTATCCAGCATTGCATCCAGAAGTTGATTACGCTGCCGACGGTACTTTTCTGGAATGGCTCGCCCTGACAACTGCGCGAGAAGTCGCAATAATCGATCGTTAGGTTCCAGACCCGTGAGACGTTCGAAGATTTCGAATGGCGTCCCAACAATTTCCTGTAACGCTCGCGCACCAGCACGAGTTTGCTCTCCAATGCCGATTGTGAAAGAAGATGCCCCAGCAGCGCGGATTTGTTCGAGCGTGGTTCCGCCCTGCGTTATGCCCCGCCATTCTGAATCAAGGTGGCCATCGAGCGAACCGGAAATATCCGGGAGGACTATTGGGTCTAGGCCAAATGACTCAACTATCACCCGTAGTTCTTCAACATCACGCGGCGACAAATGGCTCCCCGGCAACACGCTAATCTGTCGATAAATAGCAGGCAGCGGCTTTACCAACGCCATGACAATCTCCACCACAGCTTTGCTGTAGCCGTCTTCGAAGGCGCCAACATAATCTGGCGTCGAGACGTACACAATTTCGGTATCGATCAGTTCTGGATTACCTTTGCGTATAGCTCTTAAATGACCATCGAGATCCTCGCCATTGATCTCTGTGAGACCTGTTGAACAGACCACAATTATTCTCGGCGCCTCGCGCTTACGGATGTTAAGCAATGCCGTCTCGACATTATCGTATCCCCCTAAAACCGCAGAGATTTCATCCATTGCGGTAGTCCGCAGCGGGATTGCTTCCTTGAAATGTCGCGTCAGCAACACCAAGGCAAACGACGCGCAACCTTGTGAGCCATGCAACACGGGCATACAAGCGTCGAGCCCCATAGCCGCAAAGCTGGCGCCGAGTGGCTGGCTAGTTTTTAACGGGTTTACCGCGCAGGCTTTTTCAGATTGGATCACGATAGCCATAATGGTCTCCTCACCTTCCTAGACCGCCGCCACGCATGAAGATGTGCTTCCCGGATTCTGTGGCGGCTTAGTATTCCTAGTACATTAGCTGTGGCGCGAATCTATTTACCAGGCGACTTCACCTCCGTTAGTCCACGGCGCTGGGATGCGCACCTGTTGCCACACCGGGTTGTAAATAGTACGCTCTATCTCACGGACCAACTCCACGATCCCTTCATACCCGGCATACGGATGATGACGTTCTTGATTTACGTCAAGCCAAGGCATAAGCGCCTTCAATGCGATAAACTGTGAGCGGCCCCCAGACAGCATGATGTCGGCCTTCGCATCGTGCAATAGCTTGTACATCTCGCGCGCCGTCATGTTGTCGAACATGAGCGCGTCCTGTCCGAGGATCCCCTTGATTCTTTCTTTGTCTTCCTTGGTACTCTTCTTCACGCTTGTGCCAATAATTTCTAAGCCGGCCTCCTGCAACGCAGCCACAACTGACCATGATTTCACGCCACCTGTGATTAGCAGCGCCCGTTTACCTTCAAGACGTGCCCGGTACGTGGCAATCCGCTCCCATGCCCGCTCCTCCTGAGCTTGAATCAGGCGTTCGGTACGGTCTATCAGTTTTCCAGATGCCCCTCGCTGCACCAACAGACTCGCGATCTGGCGGAGAGCATTGCTTGTGTCGCCAATTCCGTAGAATGAGCACTCAAGGTAGGGAATTCCATAACGCTTTTGCATTTTAGTTGCCACGTGGACCATGGACTTCGAACAGACCACCATGTTCGCTTTGGCCCGATGCGCGCTCGCAATATCGCTGTACCGACCATCGCCAGTTATACACGACAAAAGACGGATGCCAAGTTCGTCAAAGAGCGGCTTTACCTGCCATAACTCGCCTGACAGGTTGTACTCGCCAATTACGTTGATGTCTGTGGGGGTTGTGTATGCAGGCTCACGGGTACCTATCACATAATTCAAAAGCGCCTCGCCGCCAAGCTTATTGCCGACGTTCTTTGATCCAGCGAACCCTGGCGCGTGCACCGGTATAACTGGTCTACTGAATTTATCTGAAGCCTGCTTGCAAACTGCATCTATGTCATCGCCGATTAACGCAGTAACGCACGTCAGATAAACAAAGACCGCAGGTGGATTGTACTTTTCAATGATCTCGCGCACGCTGCGGAATAGACGTCGTTCACCGCCGTAGATCACGTCGAACTCATTGATGTCAGTCGTGAAGCCAGTACGATAGAGCGTCGGCCCTGATGAGGCCGCGTGGCGGTTGTCCCAAGAGTTGCCTTCGCATGCGATTGGTCCATGCACGAGGTGCGCCACGTCAGCCACAGGCTGAAGCGCAATTTTCGCCCCGTCGAAAGCGCAACCCCCAGCGGCCGCCCCCGGTGAAAGCTGCTTTGAGCAGCCCTGCTTTCGCCGCTCCTCGCTCTTAGCCCGGTTCTTCGCACAATTCGGTTGGTCAAAAAGATCGGCGCCCCTCGCCTTTCGCGACATAACGACTCCATACACTCTGAGGTTCGCGAAGGTCAGCAAGTTGCGTACCATCATCGCAGCCGTGCATTTTCCATTATGCAGTCCTACGCGGACGCTGGCGCAATTGTCGTAGATGGCCGCTCCCGTGGCAAAGTTGGAATCGGTCCCGACACTATGCAGTTCCTCGAGGGTAGACTCATTTGCGTTGAATTGTCACAAATTTTTGTTATAGGCCCTCCATGTCAGGATAGTTGTCGCCCCGCCGCCTTTCGATAAAGGACAATGGAGGGCGGAAGCGTTTGGAGAATGAAACGCTATGGAGACGGCACCCCTGAGCGAAGCGGAGCTGTCCGAATACTGCCGCAGGAAGGGCATTCAGCCAGAACAGATCCGGCAGTGGCGTGCTGCCTGTGAACAGGCGAATGCCAAGGCGCCGCCCAGGGCAGGCATGGCA
The DNA here is from genome assembly GCF_900250075.1 of Cupriavidus taiwanensis. NCBI lineage: Bacteria > Pseudomonadati > Pseudomonadota > Betaproteobacteria > Burkholderiales > Burkholderiaceae > Cupriavidus > Cupriavidus taiwanensis. The sequence goes on along the minus strand of NZ_LT977072.1, from coordinate 32,144 downwards.
CAGCTGCGCGAGGAAGCAGTCGCGAAGAAGCGAATCCGCGACCTGGAGCGTGAGCTGAAGCGCAAGGACGCCGCGCTGGCGGAAACGGCAGCGCTGCTGGTGCTAAGAAAAAAAGCCGAGGCGATCTGGGGAAGGGACGAGGAGGACTGATCAACGTCTCGGATCGCCGCGAAGCCATTGCGTTGATCGATGAAGCGTTAAGGAGCGGCGCGCGCCAGGCCCTCGCGTGCGAGGAACTGGGCCTGAACGAGCGCACCTTGCAGCGCTGGCGCCATACGCCTGAGGATAGACGGCCGGGCGCGCAGCGTGCGGTGCCGGCCAACAAGCTCAGCGAGGCCGAGCGCGAGGCCGTGCTGGCGGCGGCCAACGAGCCCGGCTGCGAGGGTCTGACGCCGCACCAGATCGTACCCAGGCTGGCCGACGAAGGCCGCTACCTGGCCTCGGAATCGACCTTCTACCGCTTGCTCAAGGCCGCCGGCCAGGCGCGCCGGCGCGGGCGCGGCCACGAAGCCAAGCCGCGTGCGTTGACCACCCACCGAGCCGACGGCCCCAACCAGGTGTGGTGCTGGGATATCACGTGGATGCCCACGACGGTGAAAGGTCGGTTCTTCTACTGGTACATGATCCAGGACATCTACAGCCGCAAGCTGGTAGTCAACGAGGTGCACGAGAGCGAATCGGCCAACCATGCCAGCGAACTGCTGTCGCTGGGCTGTTTGCGCGAGAGGACCGCCGGCCGGCCGCTGGTGCTGGTGCTGCATTCGGACAACGGCAGCGTCATGAAAGGAGGGACGATGCTGGCGATGATGGGTTACCTGGGCGTGCAGCCC
>NZ_LT977072.1:0-30709 GCF_900250075.1 Cupriavidus taiwanensis | reverse complement strand
CACCAGCGGCACAGCGGCGAAGCGCCGCCCCTACTGGCGCGACGCACGATGCTATATCAGGCAGCTCGCGCCCGACATCCGCAGCGCTGGTCGCGAGGGATCCGCAATTGGAAGCTGGATCCAGTGGTCTTCTTGAACCCCGAACGAACTGAGCAGGAAGCTAGCGAGCACCGGAAAGCAGCATAACGGCGGACGCGACAACTATCTTGACACACACCATAGGTGTAGGGAAGCACCCACCAGCGATATGCTGCCATCAGAAACGGCGAAGCTCGATCCCGTGCTTACGCAGCGCGTAGCCAATCTGCCGTGGCGTAATACCCAAGAGCCGGGCCGCTTTTGCCTGCACCCAGCCACAGCGCTCCATGGCCCAAATGAGTCGCTCTCTCTCGCTTTGAGGTCTATCGTTCCTGCTGGGCAGGGTAAATCTGGCGCTATCGTGACCTGCATCTACGGAGACGGCAGGAATGACCTCCTCACTCGCCGCAGCGTTTACCGATCGGCCCGGACGTACGGCGTCTTCTCGCTCGATGTCATGCAATCCTTGGGTTAGACACTTATCCATCTCACACAGGAATGAGAGCCGATCAATGGAATCGTGGAGTGCCATTGTCGCGGTCCTCTCAACGCAGTTCTCCAACTCACGCACGTTACCGGCCCAGTAGCAACCCGAAAGCACCCTCAATGCTCCCTCTGTGAAGCGCAGCGATCTGCCATTGTCACGGTTGAATCGATCTAAAAAGTATTGCGCCAAAGCCGGAATATCGTCGCGGCGCTCACGTAGCGGTGGCAGACGAATGCTTACCACGTTAATGCGATAATACAGATCTGCTCGGAACTCACCCTCTTTGACCATACGTTCGAGGTTGCGATTTGTCGCGACGATTAGCCTCACATCAACTCTTACGGGCATGGCCCCCCCGACGCGCTCAAACTCCCTTTCTTGCAGAACCCGCAATAACTTCGCTTGGAATGACGGCGAGATATCGCCAATTTCATCGAGAAATAGTGTGCCGCCGTGTGCTAGTTCGAATCTACCTTTCCGTTGGGATTGTGCCCCCGTGAACGCTCCCTTCTCATGGCCAAACAGTTCGCTCTCCAAGAGAGTCTCTGAAAGCGCCGCGCAGTTCACCGAAACGAATGGCTGATCATTACGCCGAGACAAGCTATAGATTGCGCGTGCGATCAATTCCTTCCCCGTTCCGCTTTCACCGCGCAAGAGTACTGTCGCCCTCGCCGGGGCGACTTGATGAACTTGCGCAAACACCCTCTGCATCGATGGGGAATCGCCTACCGCGTTTTCTATATTGCGCAAAGGGTGATGCTCCTTCTGTGGACGACGTCTACATACCTGTTCCGTGTTACCGCCCTTTTTCATCGCCTCGCGATTAAGCAGCAGCGCTTGCCCCATCGGCGCTGCAACAACTTTCATAAGTTGGAGATCGTTAGCAAAGGTGCGCGTTCCGTCTCGATTCTCACAAAATGCGACCAGCACCCCGAGCGGACGGCCCTCATGCCGGATAGGAGTCCCCAGGAGAGCGAGATGATCACCGTCCAATTCATTAGCAGGTCCGAAGCGGTCCGCGAGAAGATGTTCTTCGTGAATCTCAGGGACAATGACAGGCGAATCACTTGAATGAATGCGGCCCACGACCCCCTCATCGGGAAGAAAGCGTACGCGCTCGCGCCAGCCCTCCGAAAGTCCCGTGGAACAAAATCCAGCTAGATATCCACCTGGCTCCGCGACGGCTATGAAGGCGGAGCGCCATCCTAGCGCAGATGAAAGATACCGTAAGGATCTGTCCAACGTCTGCTCAGCATCCCGCGACGAAACTAGCGTCTGCACTACCTCGTACACCAAATCGAAATCGTTAGCACTCTCGTTAGCATAGAAATGCGGCATGGATTTAAACTCCCCGGGATAGCTCATCAAACGCCGTCAGCAAACACGACTTGGCCACAACGACACATTAGTTTGCTGCGCGCGATGGCAAGTTCGAACGACGCCGCCAGTGGGCGGACATCTACAATGTCAACAAACGGACAATATCGCAGTGGCGATGTCGGAGGGACACGGAGGACAACAACGCCCCTCTGTGCGCGCATAGGATACTAACTGAAAAAACGGCGCCTTTAGCACAATCCCTGCGTTTGACGCCGCTCCCGCATCGGGGTCGTCTATGCTTAACGCCTCATATGAGGGGTTGCACACCAACAGGAATAGAAAGCTCGCGAAGTATGGGTAGAGGCTCATCTGCGGGTGCACCGTAGTTCTGAAACTTGTGCCCTGCTGGATTGAAGGATCTCAATCCCCTATGACGGTGAATGCAATTGGCGCCTCTTGTGACTGCCCGGACATCGTTTATCAGTCAGACTTCTTCGCGTCAACACTAGCTAAACTTTTTGCCTCCTCCAATAGCACCTGGCGCATCCAAATGCTTGCTGGATCGCCGTTATGTAACGCAGGCCATTGAATAGCCTCAGTAAACGACGAAAGTGGCAGCGGTACATCGACAATCCTCAAAGGAACCACTTCGCCAAAATACTGAGCTAGTCGTAGCGGCAGCGTTGCGATGCGATCGGTACGGGACAGCATCGGTGGGATCAGGTCAAAGGTTGGAACAACAATCTCTTCACGTCTCTTGAATCCCAGCTCGAGGAGAAAAAACTCCTCAATCGAGGGCCGGCGTGATCGTCCGAACCTTACAGTCACGTGCCCCATCGAGATGTACTTTTCCAAAGCGATTCGTCGGGACAGCTGCTTATTTGTCGGACAACCTACGCACACAAGCTTTTCTTCAAAAAGGCGCGTTTTGGGATGTGTATCACTCAACAACAACTCCGGTAGTATCAGGAAATCAACATCGCCTCGTCGGAGCAATTCGCCAGGTTCATCGTCGGGAAAGAGCAGCTCGAAGCTGACGGAAGGCGCCTCGCATGCGACGCGCTTCATGACCTTCTTAAAGTAGACCAGGGTCATGAAGTCCGAAAGACAAATTCTGAAACGTCGCTTCGACTTAGATGGCTGGAATACGTCACGCGAGATGATCGAGAGCTGGACGTGCGATAGTGCTTCACGGACGGGACCGGCGAGTTCCATCGCTCGAGCAGTCGGAACGAACTCCCGCCCACGCATAACAAAAAGACTGTCGCTGAAATAGTCTCGCAGCCTCGCGACAGCTGCGCTCATAGCGGGCTGGCTTAGGTTGATGCTATGCGCCGCGGCGGTTAAATTCCGCTGCGTCATGAGTGCGTCAAGTGCGACGAGAAGGTTGAGGTCAAGGCCTTTGAAGCGCATATGGATCCATCCACATCATCGATGATTGAGATCGAAACAATCGATTGTACAAATTAGCGCCGCTGACGCAAAGTTGCGGCGGCTACCAATTAGCGGATCCCCGTGTCGCATTGCGGACAGCGCACATTGAGACCGAAGGCATAACGGACAACCACAAGGTAACGTAACGAATCATGGCTGAAAAGGTGCACAGCGAAACATCGGAACGTTTGTCTTGGCCGTCAGAAATTCGAGAACGTGATGCCAAAGTCAAACAACGTAAGGTTTTCCTTACATTCGATGACGGACCGAATCCGATATGGACACCGAAGATCTTGGACATATTGGGCCAATTTCATGTCCCAGGCACGTTCTTCGTTCTAGGTGCATACGCAGCGGAACATCCGGAACTAATTCGGCGAATGATCTCCGATGGACACGAAGTTGCCAACCACACGATGACGCATCTCGATCTGTCCCAATGCAACCGCGATGTGTTGCGACGCGAAATACTCGATACGAACGCGATCATCACCAAGGCTTCCCCTGGCCTAGCTGTGCGCTTCTTGCGCGCGCCGTATGGAGTATGGACTCCTGAAGTATGCGTCGAAGGAAAGAATGCGGGTCTGACACCGCTTCACTGGTCAGTAGACCCTCAAGATTGGGCACGCCCGGGTGTTGATTTGATTGTCGATACCGTGTTGGCGACCGTAGAGCCAGGGTCAATCGTGCTATTGCATGATGGCTGTCCACCGAACGAGTTGGCATCGCGCCCGTACACAGCATCACGAGAGCAAACCGTCAGGGCGCTTCCTCGGCTAATTTCGGCATTGAAGGAACGTAACTTTGTGATCAGCTCACTGCCCAAACTCCCCACACAGATCAATCCAGTACGGACGTCCTAGAACCTGTTATCCACATAGGCCACAAGACGAATGTGGTCCTCTACTACCCCTGAGTTGTCTTCGAGGGAACATTAATCAATATTTCATCTCGCCGGAGGTGCGTACGTCAGGAATTACTGACACGAGAAACAGAAAGTACTGAACGAAGTTCCCGCGTTTCCCGATTAGGGAGGCATTGCCCCTAACGCTAACATCAAATCAAGCAGCCGGCTCGCATCCCTCATATCTTGTACTGGCCGCCTCAGTTCCAAAATTGATACATCGGCTGTCGCGTGCTTCCAACCAAACGCCTTCGATATTAGCTCAAGTAGCGCCCATAACTTGTCTCGGATCTTCATCTGATTCTCTTTGCGGATCAGCGTAGTCTTGTAATATGAAAATTTCTTAACGCCCCCCTGACAAAACGACATAGATGAATATTCCGGCCGTAATTAACACGACTTCTGTCTTATTGTACGCACTCCTATCCACCATTTATAAGAGCGCACAGGTTCTGCATAGTCGACCAACACCGGGCACTCCTGTGCCGACCAATGTCCTTGATCCGGAATGGCGGCCAGACGTCGACGTTATCGTGCCCTGCTTCAACGAGGACCCGGCCACGCTCAGAGCTTGTCTTACTTCAATCGCAAAGCAGGAGTATGCCGGAGTATTGAATGTTTATGTAATTGATGACGGCTCAAGTAACCTTGATGCGTTGGGCGCGGTCTACCGGTCCTATGAGGAAGATCCGAGGTTTAACTTCATTCTCCTTCCGAAGAATGTGGGTAAACGTAAAGCACAGATCTCCGCAATACGTTCCTCGTATGGAGAACTCATACTTAACGTCGACTCAGATACGACGCTGGCCCATGATGTCGTAAAAAACCTTGTGCTCAAGATGCGGGACAGATCGATTGGTGCCGCCATGGGACAGTTGACAGCCAGTAATCGGAAGCAGTCGTGGTTGACTCGATTGATCGACATGGAGTACTGGCTGGCGTGTAACGAGGAGCGAGCGGCTCAGGGGAGATTTGGCGCCGTTATGTGTTGCTGCGGTCCTTGTGCGATATACCGTCGCTCCGCGCTTCATCCTCTTCTTGATAAATACGAGACCCAGTTCTTCCGGGGCAAGAAGAGTGATTTTGGTGAAGATCGCCATCTGACGATTCTCATGCTGACTGCAGGCTATCGAACCGAGTATGTTCCTAGCGCTATCGCGGCTACTGTTGTGCCAGATAAGCTCATACCGTATCTTCGGCAACAGCTCCGGTGGGCACGCAGCACATACCGTGACACGCTCCTCTCGCTACGTCTACTGCCCCACCTCAATGGCTTTCTTACGCTGGACACCGTTGCGCAGAACGTTGGTTCGCTATTGCTAGCGATCTCAGTCATCAGTGGCCTTGCACAGCTTGTGATGACGGCAACAATTCCTTGGCCGGCGTGCATAACAATTGCCTCAATGACGTTGGTTCGGTCCACCGTAGCAGCTATTCGCGCTCGACAGCTTAGGTTTTTGGGATTCTCGGCGCATACCCTGATTAACGTTTTCCTTCTACTTCCGGTGAAAGCCTACGCATTGTGCACACTAGGAAATAGCGATTGGCTATCGCGCGGCGAGGCCTTAAACAGCTCGCACGAGAAATCCGTCTATCCATCATCGGAATCCTCGGAAAAATATGCAGCTGGCGAAACTCATTCAACCTCTCATTCTGAAATTTCTGGTAAGAAATGTTTGCCTCCTACGTGCGTGACATCCGGAAATGAATTTTATACCGAGTAGGACAACTGGTATTACCCATCCAAGCTTCCTTCAGAAGACAACAACACACTTATATTTCGAGCTTCATGTCCACCGCAGCTATCGAGTTCTCCGGCGTTAGAAAGTCATATGGCGGCAAGCCTGTCGTCAATGATCTATCTTTTTGTGTGAAAACTGGCGAATGCTTTGGCTTGTTGGGCCCAAACGGCGCTGGTAAAAGCACGATTGCTCGAATGGTTCTGGGAATGGCAATGCCTGACGGCGGCACGATCACAGTCCTGGGAGAGCCCGTACCAATACGAGCACGCCGAGCTCGCGCCCGCATCGGCGTAGTTCCGCAATTCGACAATCTTGAACCAGGATTTACGGTACGCGAGAACCTGATTGTATTTGGGCGCTACTTTGGCATGACCACAGCCGAGATCGAGGCGGCGATTCCATCTCTGCTTGAGTTCGCACATCTTGAAACGAGATCCCATGCTCGCGTCACGGATCTATCAGGCGGCATGAAAAGGGCATTGACTATCGCGCGCGCGCTGATCAACGATCCGCAACTTCTGGTAATGGACGAACCTACAACCGGCTTGGATCCTCATGCGCGCCACCTGATTTGGGAGCGATTGCGCTCGCTGCTAACGAAGGGCAAGACTATTCTTCTCACTACTCACTTCATGGAAGAGGCGGAGCGGTTGTGCGACCAGCTTTGCGTAATAGAGGACGGACGCAAGCTCGTTGAGGGAACTCCGCAGAGTCTGGTCCAGAAACAAATAGGTACCGAAGTGCTAGAAGTATATGGCGGCAAACCACACGAGCTGCGTTCATTACTAGCGCCATACGGTCCCCGAACCGAAATAAGCGGCGAGACGCTGTTCTGCTACGCCTCCGATTTGGAACAGATTCGGGTATCTTTACGCGAGCTTTCGGGCCTGCGCGTCCTACAACGCCCCGCAAATCTGGAAGACGTATTCCTGCGGCTAACCGGACGTGAGATCAGGGAATAAATAATGCGTGATGTACTCATGATGACTTTGCCCGCGAACGCTTGGAACTGGCGCACGGTATGGCGCAGAAATTTCTTAGCATGGCGGAAGGCTGCTCTCGTTTCCCTAATTGGAAATCTTGCAGATCCAATGATGTATCTGTTCGGCCTTGGCTTCGGAGTTGGGGTACTGATAGATCGCGTTGAAGGATCTGCATATGTGGCGTTTCTGGCAGCCGGTATGGTTGCTGCGAGTGCAATGACTTCCGCAACTTTCGAGACAATCTATTCGGCCTTCTCTCGGATGCACACGCAGCGCATGTGGGAAGCAGTCCTGTGCACAAAGCTTACGGTTGGCGACGTCGTCCTCGGTGAAATGACGTGGGCGGCGAGCAAAGCCCTATTGGCAGGCACCGCGGTGGCTGCCGTTTCCGCAACGTTGGGATATGCCGATTTCTCGAATATCATTTTAATAATACCGGTCATTGTTTTAACGGGGTTCGCCTTTGCAAGCCTCGCTATGGTCCTTGTCGCGATTGCGCCGAGTTACGATTACTTTGTGTTCTACCAAACGCTTGTCCTCACACCGATGCTTTTCCTGAGTGGTGTAATTTTCCCAGTAGAGCAGTTGCCAGGGGCCCTTCATCTTGTTTCGAGAGCCCTTCCACTTTCCCATTCCGTCGAACTCATCCGCCCCGCGATGCTTGGACGCCCGTCGGCGAGTGTCGGTCTGCATGTGTCCGTACTTTGCCTTTACGCAATAGTGCCCTTCTTCCTATCGACAGACCTTGTTCGCCGGCGTCTGATGTCTTGATGATCCCATCGACACTTTGACCAGGTTCAATTTGAATATAGGTAAAATCTTCGTACCGCCGCTAACCACTTGATGTATATCTGTGAAACTCCTTAACGAAACCATGCCAACAGCCGCACCATTCGTAATCCTTGGGATGCCCAGAACAGGTACGCATTATCTGGAAGAATTGCTGAATTTGCATCCTAATGTGTCGAGCAATGGCGAATTGCTCAATCCGTACGATATGAATTGGCCAGATAATAGCCGACTCCTTCGTAGCGATAGGGACCTTCTTGAGCTAGCCTATCAACATTACCCCACCCGCTCTGGAAAGACGGCGCTCACGCACGTTGGCTGCAAGATCAACCAACCCCAGTTCCGCGAGCGGCCGGGATTCTTTGAAAACTTGATCGGTTGGCCACATCTTCGCGCGATATTTGTTCGCAGAAATTCTTTGGAGTCGCTGCGATCCCTCGTTCAGGCAAGGACAAGCGGTCAATGGCTACAGTACGGTACGTGCCACTCCTTGGCCGCCCCACCCACCGTAACGTTGACCATCGATGAATGCGAAGCCTACTTCAGGATCGCTGACGACTTCCACACTCTCGTCGCGAACTCCTTTCAGCGAGATCGGATGATGACGATCGACTATGAGGATTTGCTGCGCGATCCAGCCCCATGCCTCGACGCGATTTGGTCCTTCCTAGGAACATCGCCGCACGCATGCTCAGTACGCACGGCCCTTCGGCGTCAGGAAATGCGACCTCTGCAAGAGACGGTATCCAACTTCGTTGACCTAAAGCGCCATTTCAGCGGGGGGCCGCATACAAGCTATTTCGAAGCCTAGAATGGCTCAAACGATCGCACGAGCATGCGTATATTTTTGTGCCTCAACTTAGTTAATTGGTCGCCAGGTGACATTGGTTGACCTATTAACTCTTCCAATAGGTTACTTTTATGTCGTCGCCAAAAGTTCAGTGGAAACTGCGCTGGGAAAATGATCTTGAGCTCTCCGACCATTTAGAATTGGCTGAGTTTTTCAAAGCGACCTACGGCCCAACAGGGCCTTTCAATGCGAAGCCGTTTAGCGGCGGTCGAAGTTGGGCGGGCGCACGGCCTGAGCTCCGCGCCATAGCTTACGATTCGCAAGGGGTTGCGGCACACATGGGCGCACTTCGACGATTCATCAAGGTAAATTCAGCCGATGTGCTTGTGGCCGAACTAGGTCTATACGGAGTGCGCCCGGACCTTGAAGGATTCGGAATTAGCCATTCCATCCGTGCAATGTACCCCGTGCTTCAAGAGCTTCGCATACCGTTCGCTTTCGGGACGGTCAGGCACGAGTTGAAAACTCACTTTTCCCGATTGTGCCGACATGGATTAGGAACGATCATCGAAGGAATCCGCGTGCGCTCAACTCTTCCGAACGTCCACTTGGATTTGCCATCTACTCGGGTGGAGGATGTCCTCGTCGTGGTTCTGCCAATTTGCAGTTCGTTGCAAGAATGGCCAAGCGGCGAAACAATCGAACGAAACGGACCCGAGCTATGAAGACAGTTCTAGCCCTGGATTAATTGGTCGGCGACCTTCGAGAAAAAAGAAGCGTACGTTAGGGTCCACTATTAAGAACCGAAAGATTTGCCCATGCTTTCAAACCTAGAATCGCTGCGTCGTGAATTGAATACGGATGACCCCTGGCGCCTCGACACTAATCCTTACGAACACGAGCGTCACAGGCATATGCTTCGATTATCACTCGCGCAGGGCCGAGTCACTAATGCGCTTGAAGTGGGATGTGCTGCTGGGGCATTCACGGAGAAACTTGTGGACCACTGCCACCGGCTCACAGTCATAGACGTTGTTCCGCAAGCGATAGCTCGAGCTCGCGAACGACTGAAGGAGCCAGCGAACACTACTTGGATCGTTTCAGATGTCAAAGATTTCTCGACGCATGACAAGTTCGATCTAATCGTGGTAGCTGAGGTTCTCTATTATTTGGATAACCTTGCAGACATGCAATCCACGATCCGAAATCTCGCAGGAATGCTTGTGCCCGCGGGACAGCTGGTATTCGGATCGTCACATGACGACAGTTGCCGGAGATGGGGGCACATTGCTGGTGCAGAAACTGTGCTTGCTATGCTCAGAGAAGAGTTGACTGAAGTTGAGCACTTTGAATGCAAAGGACAATCGCTCACCGAGGGTTGCTCGCTAGCGCGATTTCGCAAGTTTCCGGACGAATCACAACACACACGTTTACCGAGTTAGAAAGAGGAAATAGCATGCGGATCTGCGGGATCAAGCTAACGCACGACGGGGCCATCGCCGTGGTGGAAGATGGGAAATTGGTTCTTTGCATCGAGCAGGAAAAGCGAGAGAACAATAAGCGCTATCAGGAAATCGAGAACCTTGAGGAAATTGCCCTCGTTCTGGCGGAACATGGGCTGAATGCTGTAGATATAGACCAGTTCGTCATTGATGGCTGGGACGGAGACGTGGAATCTAGATTCCACGTCCGTAGTGGATCTGTTCCGATCAGTCTAAAAGGCGCACCGTATGCTGAGAGCGACGCCAATGACCTCCTTGCCTCCCTTGACGGCGACGGTTTGGTGGTCGGCGAAGGTTCATTTCCGTACAAGAGTTTTCCCCATGTGTCAGGGCACGTAGCCGCCGCATACTGCACCAGCCCGTTTGCGCAAAAGGAGCAACCCGCCCTTTGTCTGGTTTGGGATGGCGGCATCGTCCCAAGGCTCTATCATGTGCAGCGTGATGGCGCGCGCCGCGTGGACTGCCTCTTCCCCCTAATTGGCCATATCTATGCGGCGGCGGGTCACTACTTTGGTCCCTATAAGAAACTTGGCGGGGCAGAATGGGATCTCGGCGTGGCAGGCAAGCTCATGGCTTATATTGGACTCGGATCCGTTGATGAAAATACCGTAGCTGAATTTCACAGTCTTTACGAAGAGTATTTCGCTGGTGACAGCGAGTTGGCGCGCAGCTATCGTGCGAATATTAGGGCACCTGAAGGCTCGTTAAAACCCGTCCGTGATTTTTTCCAAGCTAGCGTGCCCCGACTTGAAGGGAAGCTTCACCAGGATGTGCTTGCCTCCTTTCACGTCTTTCTCGAGCGCCTTCTCGTTCATGAAATCGGAATGGCACTGCAGCGCCATTCAATACAAGTGCCCCAAAACCTGTGCATCGCTGGTGGATGTGGGCTAAACATCAAATGGAATAGCGCATTACGTGAGAGTGGCTTATTCGCTGCAATATGGGTCCCTCCGTTCCCCAACGACAGCGGCTCGGCAATAGGTGCGGCTTGCTGTGCGATGGCTGCAGACCAGGGGTTCATATCGTTGGAATGGTCAGTGTATAGCGGGCCTTCCGCAAAACTCGGCGTCGTCCCTCCGGGATGGACCGCGTCTCCGTGCACGATTTCGGAACTCGCCCGCATACTTGCAGATAACAAGCCTGTCGTTTTTCTTGCAGGTCGTGCCGAATTGGGTCCTCGGGCTTTGGGCGGAAGAAGCATTTTGGCAGCCCCAACTTCGGCTGCAATGAAACGTCTTCTGAACGATGTCAAGCATCGAGAGCATTTTCGACCGGTGGCGCCAATATGCCTTGAGGATAAGGCAATGTCCATCTTTGAGCCTGGTACTCCAGACCCCTACATGCTCTTCGATCATCTAACGCGTAAGGAATGGCGCGACAAGATCCCTGCGGTCGTGCATCTTGACGGTACTGCTCGTTTGCAAACCATCCATAGAAGTTCTGAACATCCCGTAGCAAAGCTTTTGATCGAATATGAGAAGCTAACAGGTATTCCTTTGCTCTGCAACACAAGCGCGAATTTCCACGGCCGAGGATTTTTCCCCGACGCTGCTTCCGCTTGTGAATGGGGGCGCGTGGATCAAGTTTGGTTCGAGGGTACTCTTTGGAGGAAAACCGAAGGAAGCGTCACGACATTGAATGTGGACGAAGCAGTAATGTGTTCCAAAGGAGCATAGACCCGATAGTGGCGACATCGCTCCCGACGTAGCTCTGCATTTTAGGGCTAGACGTTCAACTACCTTTCGCCCAATTTACACGTAGACTTGGCAGGACGCGTTTGCAAGCCCGGGGCGCCCGTGTTGTTTGCGAAGTCCAATTTCACGCACGTATACGAAATATGATGAGCGATGCTCGCACTCCTTACCTTTACATCTACGACTTCGGAGTCGGTCCGGAATCGAGAGCGCAACTGCTTGGTCAGGCGCCGTCCATCCTCTGGTTCACAGGCCTGTCCGGAGCGGGGAAATCGGCAATTGCCGACCGGCTTGAGGCAGCCCTGCATGCGTGCGGCCGGCTCACGTACATTCTCGATGGTGACTCAGTCAGGCGTGGCCTTTGCAAAGATCTTGGCTTTGACAAGGAGGATCGACGCGAAAATGTTCGGCGCGTGGCTGAAGTTGCCAAACTGATGGCCGACGCCGGCATCGTAGTGCTTGTATGTCTTATCTCACCCTTCCATTCCGACCGAGAGCTTGCTAGGTCGATCGCGAAGAAACATGTCTTTGCTGAAGTTTACGTTCACGCACCGTTGGCCGTAGCGGAGGCTCGCGATCCTAAAGGACTATATCGACTTGCCAGACGGGGGGCGATCCAAAACTTCACCGGCATAGATTCGCCATATGAAAAACCAACGAGTCCCGATGTCTTCATCGACACATGCACCATGTCTATCGATGAAGGAGCCAATATGGTATTGGAATGGCTGTCTCGTCATTAAATATGTTGAGAAGGTTGGAGTTTGATAGTGTGAATCCGTGTACGGAACAACCACATGGGTAACAAACGAGTTCACTCACATGGGTAACACTTTGAGACTTAGATATCTCTTGTGAGGTTTCCGTTCATCTATTCCTCCAATCACGATGGGACCGAAGTGAACATGCCAGAGACCTTCCTCGATCGCTTCAAGACCAACCAGCTCTCCATGCAGTAGGTGCCCGACGTACATCACCACATTGCGACGTTTGAGCAAGCCGTTGGTGCTCACCCGGTGCGTCTCCATGTAGCTCGGATAGCTCATCTCCGGCAGCCGGGCTGGGTACTCCCGATTCGAGGATGTGTAGCAACTGTGCGGCGTGCGCTGGCTCAGCGCCTCATGGGGCCGCTCTTCGTTGTAGAACCGCCGGCGCTTGTGCCGCGGCTCGATCCGACCTGCGGCCTTGAGGATGTTGTAGATCGTCGTGCGAGAGGGTACCTCGGCCTCGCCAAACCGCTCGGCCAGCCGTTTCTGGATCTTCTTCGGCCCCAACTCCGTGCCGCCATGCCCGCGCAATTGCAGGACCGCCTGGCGGATCGGATAGGCAATCCGCTCTTGGTCATGCCGGCAGCGGCTGCGTTCGTTCAGCCCGTTGAGGCCTTCGTTCGCATACCGCTCGATCCACTTGTAGCCGGTCTTGCGGCTGATGCCATAGCGCTCGCACAACGCACTCACGCTATCCCTGCGTTGCAGGTGATCGATAACAAACAGCAGTCGTTGTTCCATAGGTGTGAGCTCACTCCAGGGCATGGGCTTCTCCCGGTGGCAGTCGCCCATGCAGGGTAGAAAACTGTTACCTATGTGCTTGAACTGTTCTGTTACCTATGTGGGTGAACCATACCTCCGAGCCCATATCAAGTCCTTCGGGCTTAAAAGTGTTTAGCCTCGAAGACGCAAACGCACCTCACACCAAAAAAGGAGTTTTGCGTATACGCCACCCAAGACTACCTGTGATTAAGTTTTGGCAGTGGGCGACAGATACCCGCCCCTAGCGCGGCCCTAGTCGAAGATATACCACGCCGTCCCGCTTGCAATAGCGTGAAAAGCAAAACAGCGGCCCATTCCTACAGTAGGGTTGAGAGCTCCACACACAATGCCACCTGTCGGAGCATGCCGGAAATTGTTCTGCCTTTCGCAATTGTCAAACACCTGCCCGTTGTTTGATTTATGACAAAACAGTCGCACCTATGACATTCCGTGTTCAATTCCATTGCGCCTTCCCAAAGCGCCCATGCCATTGGCATATATATTGCTTTTGAGTCTTTTCTTGAGAGCCTGCGTTGACGAATATCGCCCCTGATCCAGGCTTCAAACGGGCCCGCTCATACCATAGGTCAATATCCCACGTGAAGCTCACAAACGATATCGGAATGGCAGGCATCTGTACAACTGAATCGCTCCGTTCATGGGAAACGAAGCCGATGGGCTGTGTGGCGGTGTACGTCCAGTCAACGATGAGATCACGGTCATGGGGCGCAGGAATGACGTATGAGGAGAACTTGGCTGCTCTAACGCTACCGCTCTTTGCGGGAAGCTTTTTCATATATCAAACGCTCAATGGCATGGACACGGCAAACATTGCACGGATTCTGCCTCACATATCATTATTGGTTTTTATTTTTAGAGACAATGGATGTTGGCCTTCTATAAAAACTAAAAATTTCAACCTAGAATGCCAATAATAACCCTATCCTTGGATAGCCAACATGAACAATGCTATTTCTACTTGGCATAACGATCATTTGTACTTCGCACATTTACTGGACCTACTTCAAAATCAAATCGGGTCTTTTTTCGAGGGAAAACAGCCCAATTATCGATTGATAGCCAAAATCGTCGAGTACATGTGTGATTATGGCGATCGCATTCATCATCCTCGAGAAGATGTTGCTTTTTCGTTACTGGTGAAGCGATATCCCGATATACAGCTTGTAGTGAATCGACTTCTACAGGAACATCTAGTGATCGCGGAAACCAGTGCTCAACTACTTGACCACTTCAAGGGCGCCGAATGGGACGTTATAACGCCTAGAGACGTGTTAGTGGCACAAGCGGCAATATATCTTGCTTACTATCGCAATCATCTATCTTCCGAGGAAAACCTAGTCATGCCACGAACAGTGGAGATGCTGACTGCAGAGGATTGGGCCGAAGTCGATGCCGTCGTTCCAGAGAGCGTTCATCCGTTATGTGGGATAAGTCTTCAGGAGCATTTCGCGACGTTGCGCAAGCAAATACATGATGAGGAGCAGTTGGATTGGTGAGCCGGATGCGGGCGACCCTTTTTCCCAGCCACAAGCGGCATAGAGGTTGACACCTTTGACCTCACTGGCGCTGCTCGAATGCGCTTCGCCTTCGCCCCACGACCGAAGCTCCGAGAAGCGTTAAGAGACTGGCCGCCGTGCGATGCGGGAGACGTCCCGACACGGTTTCGGCCCTAAGCTGCTCGACCATTTGCGATCGTGTTGTCCGCATATCCACGCTAGCCCGCGATTCGCAATCACCCTCCTGCTTCTGAGCGGAATCCTTAGCCATCTCGGAATAGGAAGCTGTACGCGCTTAGACCAGGCGCGCCGCCTAGGTGGACGTATAGCACTCTTGAGCCTTCAGGAAATTCACCACCACGGACCATATGGATCAATGCGTGCATAGACTTACCCTCATACACTGGATCAGTCATTATGCCTTCGTACCTGGCGCATAAACGGATTGCTTCGAGCGTACCTTCGGATGGTAGCCCGTACTCCGGTCCGCCGTAACGCGTCTCGAGCACGATGTCGGTATCAGTAATCTCGCGACCTAGGTCGACAAGCTGTGCGGTGTGGCGCGCGATTCGCAGAATTTGCTCCCGAGTATGTTCGGGCCTTGCCGAAGCATCAACGCCAATCACGCGATTGGCGCGTCCTTCATTTGCAAAACCGACTGCCATGCCGGCTTGGGTGCTCCCTGTAACCGAGCACAACAGGATATAGTCAAAGCGGAAGCCAAGTTCCGCCTCTTGCTCCCGAACTTCCTCGGCGAATCTGACAAAACCCAAGCCACCCAGGGGATGTTCAGAGCAGCCAGCGGGAATCGGATATGGTTTTCCACCATCATGAAGCACACTTTCTATTGCCTCCTTCCAGCTCTTTCGTATTCCGATATCGAAACCGTCGCGAACTAGGCGTACGTCGGCTCCCATAATGCGCGACATCTGGATATTCCCGACGCGGTCATAGACCGCGTCCGAGTAGTTAACCCAGTTCTCCTGGACCAGAACGCACTTGAGTCCAAGATGTGCTGCTACCGCCGCCACTTGCCTTGTCTGATTAGACTGTATGCCTCCAATCGACACCAGCGTGTCGGCACCCTGCTCTAGCACATCGGGAATCAAGTATTCAAGTTTTCGAGTTTTGTTTCCTCCAAAAGCTAGCCCACTGTTACAGTCCTCACGCTTTGCGTAAAGCCGGACTTTTCCTCCGAGATGCTCGCTCAGTCGCCTTAGAGGATGGATGGGGGTTGGGCCAAATGTCAATGGGTAACGGGGAAAGCGTTCGATCTTCATGACGGAGCTCCGGCGTGATGGTAAGTTGTACTCGTGGGGGATAATTAAGGGACACGTGCCTCTCTTGGATCATTTCCCATTCTCATGTTTTCAAACGAACTTCATTCCAAAAAATGGAAAGCACGCGGCACTCTTGCAAAGCTCACCCAATTTGAGCACCATAAAAAGAATTGACTTCAATTTTTCTCGTATGAAACCTATGGGAACAACAAAATTTCACACAACCGACCAATCTAAGGTAAGCGTTGATACACTAGATGGTATCGACAAGGCCATCTTGAGAGCCATGCAGCAAGATGCATCAATCTCAAACCTGGCGCTGGCAGCGCATCTCAATCTAAGTCCGCCGGCGTGCTCTCGGCGCGTTGAACGACTTAAGAGGACTGGCCTCATCCGTGGCATCGTGGCGTTGCTGAATCCGGTGAAGCTAAGGGCTGGCATGCTGGTATTGATTGGCGTGGTCCTGGAACGTGCCACTCCCGAGTCCTTTGCGAAGTTTGAGGCGGCCGCGAGAAAAGTCACAGGCTGCATGGAATGCCATGTAGTAGCTGGGGAGTTCGACTATTTCATGATGGTCCGGACTCGGGATAGCGAAAGCTTTAACAGACTGCATTCCGAGCAACTTCTATACCTGCCGGGTGTACGGCAACTCCGTTCCTTCATGACGCTCAAGGAAGTGCTAACGAGCACCCGGATTCCGATTTGATTTGAAGGGACTGACAGAAAGTTTCAGCGTTTCTTCAGGTCGGCTGTAGAAAGCCACGCCGGCCGTGTACTGCTTGGTTCCGGGGACAGGGCGGCGTCGCCCTTAGCCACAAGCAGCGCCTAAGCTCGGAGGCCTAACCCGCGTCGCATAACACTCTTGCCGTAACTGAGCGCTTTCCTTCGTTCTTCGGGCACTGCACAGCGGTTGTTCCGCCCAGTTCAGTCGGTTGCTTCGTCGCGTTTCTCGGGATCAATGGTTTCTCAATTTTGGCGTGAGCGTGTAGTGCCATGTACTTTTTCAGTGACCTTTAAGACGAACCTCTGGTCCTTTTGTCGCGAATGACACCTCGCTACTGCTCGAAAGCTTGCCCGCATGCCGTCTCAGCATATTTTTTTTACTGGTACGGATATTGCGGAGGTCTTAGCCGTCGCGTCGCTCCATACGCAACCTTTTGGTTAGTGTGGGGCGCCTTTGCTTGAAAGGAGGAATATGTATGACCGCTACACCTGTTCGTGATGATCTCGACGACACCCCGTTCGCGCGTCTCCAACACGAGGGGCGTCTTCTCAATGCAGTCTTCAAGGGTCAAACGACGAAGCCAAGGCGCGTTGGTTTTCGGGGCGAACTTGCGCTCCGCTTCGCCCCGCGGCTCGCCGACGAGGCGCGGCCACCCGAACTGTGTTGCGAGCAGGTGATGGCTGTGGCCCACGCGGGTGACCCGCAGCTGCCATTCTTTTGCGGCTGGCTCTTGAGTTTCGAGCACTTAAGAGACGTCGCCGAAGTGTTGGGTGACGCCTTGCACGCGCGCGGGAAGTACTTCCTCTTCTGCGACAATATCGATCTGACTAAGCGATACCAAGTACCGTACAGGGGAGCAATGTTCTATGTACTGCCGATCATTGAGTCGACTGTGTACAACGAGATGCTGGAGCTTCTGTACTTGGAAAAAAATGAGCTGAAAAAGCAAAGTACGGCAGCAAAGTTGGATGCTATAGCCGACGCCGGTTGCCGATTCGAGTTGCCCTTTGACATTATCAGCTATGAAGAAGGAATCAAAGTGATGGGGCCGGTGCGCAATCCACACGAAAATCGACCAGTCTGACGTTTTTCATTGCGGCCTCTTGAACTGTGACAATTCGTCTAACGTGATACAGAGATACAACCGGAGTGCAATGATGTCACTGGAGAACACGATTGCCCCGTACGAGATCATAGATACTGAAAGCCCCCGATGTATCGAAAGATCGTGGAAAAACCGTAGGCATGCGCCCCTTGCGATATGGCTGTCGAACCATGGCTTCCCCGACCCAGATTCATTTGGCGTAAATGGAATTACGCCGCTGATGGAGGCAGCGCTAGAGGGGAATGACCACATTGTCGCGACTTTGCTCTATGAGGGTGTACCCGTCGGCATGCTAGACGACGAAGAGAATAGTGCGCTCTGGTACGCGTGTTTGAACGGTGCGCCCAAAACCATCCTCAGGTTAATCAACGCCGGCCTCGATATCGATCACACAAACGGAGATGACCTCACGTGTCTAATGCGGGCCGCTACAAGTGGCCAGCTTGACGTTATGAGATTTTTGATGTCGCTAGGAGCAAACGAAAGGCTCGTTGCACCCGACGGGCGAAACGCTCTGGAAATGATGACTGATTGGGTAATGCGGAATTGCATCGACCATCGAACAGAGGCCATTCCGTTGGATACTAATTTTCTATGAAGAAGAGGCCTATGCCGCTCTACGACTATGTTTGCCGCCAATGCGGTCTACGCTACGAAACGCTCGTACGCGCAAGCGCAAAGCCCGTGTGCCCGCAATGTGGCAGCGTGACACTGACTAGGCAAGTCTCTGCGCCATCCCCTCCTCTGCGTAGCAAGTCGCTCGTCGCAGCAGCACGTCGGCAGGCCGCAAAGGAAGGACATTTCAGCAATTTCACCGCGGAGGAACAACGGGAACTCCTTCGCCGGAGCTGAAAGAAGGAGGGGACGAGCGACACGTACGCAAGAGAGGCTGCTCACTTTCGCGAAGCCACGCAACGATCCTCACGCCACCGTGCTCTTGGCCGTCTTCTCTTCATATACGGATTTAAACGGCGGTTCACCTAGCGCGCTCACTCGGGCCACCGGCGCTTTAGCTGTTCTACTCACGGTTATTGCCGGTCAGCTGTTCCGCCGGCCAATCGCGCGTACGTCAATGCGCGCAACCTCAAGCTCGCCTACGCCTTCACTAGCAGCGATGCTCGGCCGCACATCAGTCTTTGCGAAAGTTAGGCCAGTCCGAGTCGGCGAGTCGATAAAATCAATTGTCACGCCATCCAATAGAAGACGGCTTTCCGCTGGCAAGAAAAGGCGAACGCCTTTGATATCCATCTCTTCGTCGCCTACGTGTGGCTCAGCCTCAGCGCTGAATTCTGCATCATATTCAGAGCACGCGCCAACGCTAACGCACAGCCGAAAGCCAGCACCAAGTGGCACGCCGGAAAAACGCACGACACAACGCATGAATTCAGCGGCAGTAGCCGTAACAGTTAGGTTAGGTAGCATGGTATTGATTCCCACAATATGATATTTTCCGACATTGCGCTGCCAAGGTTGGCCGCAAGATCTTGCATACAAGGCAACACACCCCGCCTTATGCTTTGGGCTCAAACTGCATCTGCCTGACATTCTTGATGGCCCCAGCTTGGTGAAGGCCCCCAAATGCGAAATCCATGCCACCGCTTAAAATGGATTCTTCGAAGAATTCCGTGGGCCTAAGTTGCCACATTCCGTAAGCTGATGTCCTAAACATGGCTGTCAGGGAGAGGGAATGCTGGAGCGCAAGGCGCTGCAGACATTGGGTTGCTTTTCGGACGACTCAAGCGGCCACTACCGCCGACCGGGATGGGTGCAGAAGGCCTCGGAGCAGCGGGAGCGCAGGCATGGCAGAGTCGCATTCCTGCCCTCGAACTCTTCGCCCAGCGTCTGAAGGCCTACCGGCACGGCATCGTTGCCCGCTGCCCGGCAGCCGTTGAACACGAGCGTGGTCGAGGGCATCAACAACACCATTAAGGTCATCAAGCGCCGTGTCTACAGCTACCGCGACGAGGAGTACCTCTTCCTCAATCCGCGCGGCCTTCCCCGGAATCCCTCGTTGAACCTTAAAAGGCGATCTGTGAGTCCTCTTATAGTTGTGTTAGGCAGATTTCGAACGCGGCCGCACGACACTGCCTCCCTCGTTGGCACAGGGCTCAAAATTGCTGTGTTAAGCGGAATACAACCTATCGGCATTGCCGCGCCAACATACTTTGAAGTGGCGCACCAGCAGCTTTCAGACTAAGTCTGGAGAAAATGCGACAGTATTGTCGCATGGTGCACAGTCCAGGAGTGAACGATAGCGGGTTGCTGCCGTCAAAATTGTATGGTCAAGCCCTGCGAAGCGGTCTTCACCAAGCAGACTTATATGGTGCTGCCGAGCGTTTCTCGCGCATTCTGGAAGAGTTCGGACATCTGGTTGCAATTACCGAGGAGAAGTTGCACTTTTTCCTCTTAAGCCGCCCGTTCACCTGGCTGCCAAGAACATCGGCCTCTTAAGGCCCGCGACTTTGGCAGCGGGTCCGCCATGCGTTACGCATGGGGTTTTCTCCGCCTTACGATCGTTCGCCTGGTCATAGAATGCATGCTGCCGTAGACGAACCCTTTGAGGAAGTGCAGGATATGGCACGTGGAATTCAGGCCTGGAAAGCGAAGGGTAGAAAATCCCGCATAATTCTTAAGCTGCAATTATCATCAACATGTAGTGCGCCTCTTAGGGCTTGACCTGGTGAAGCTGTCGCCCTACTCGTATGATTTTTTGGGCTGTTGCCGACACCATCGCTACTATTCTTCCGTGCGCTCTCTATAGAAATGAAATCCATCCGGTAATAGAATCTACCGGCGACTTCAGAGCACGTTTCGAGCTGCCGCCCCCATAGCATTTAGATGGTTTGATAGAACTAAATTTCGAAAATGAATCGCAGAGAGATGCTACGCGCCGGAGCGTATGCCGGGCTGATAAACATGACCCATTCGACACATGCATTCGAACGGCGGCCCCAGGTTGTGTTTCTCAACCCAGGCGAATCCGCTGAACGTGGCACCGGTCAACATTGGCAATTGGTGTCCAGTTTTATGGGCATGGCCGCAATGACGTTTAATATGCAACTGGAGGTGCTGTACGCAGAGCGAGATCATTTACTCATGCAGCGCCAGGCGGAGGAAGTTGCTCGACGTAGTTTTCCCCCGGACTACGTAATCATTGTCAACGAGAAGATGGCCGCACAACAAATGCTTAAAGTGTTGGCTCACTCACCGTCCAAAATATTGGTTATTCACAACGACCTGACGTCCGAACAGCGCCAGTACGTCGGCAATGAACGGGAGAAAATTTCGAACTGGATCGGCACATTAACGGCGAACGCCGAGTTGGGCGGATTTCGCCTGATGGAATTTTTATATCAAAGACTCGGTCGACGAGAGGTTAATGTTATTGGAATCACTGGGGATCCTAATACACCAGTCTCCCTGGAAAGGGCTGCCGGGGTCGCCGCCTTCTTGAATCAAACGGCAAATGGGCGCATCTGCCAATTGGTTTTTAGTGACTGGAGTCGCGCCGATAGCCACCAAAAGGCTCGCGTACTGCTGGCACGGTACCCCGAGGCAAATGTCATATGGGCCGCCAATGACACTATGGCACTGGGTGCGCTTGATGCCGTCAAGCTGAACAACGCCCATGTTCAGGTAGGCGGCATGGGAGCTTTGAAAGAAGCGCTTGAAAGCGTGATTGATGGCGGCCTTGCAGGCATCGTAGCAGGCGATTATTTTATCGGTGCTTGGGCAATGGTACTGCTATACGATTATCACTGGGGCAAGGATTTTGCAAAACATGGGGGTCCGCGTCTCAAACTCGACTATCTTGGCATTATCGAGCGCACGAACGCCAGACGTTTTGCCGATGTCGTTTTTAGACGAATCGAAGCCTTTGACGTTAGACCCTACTCAAAGCATTTAAATCAACGGGAAGGCTCCTATGATTTCGATCTTAAGCATCTTTTCAAAACCACGACCAGAAACCTCTGATGCGTGTGCTTTCCAAGTTTTCGCTGAGATCCCTAAATCTTCATACCAAGTTGATGCTTTCGCTTGTCGTGCTTGTCGCCACCGTCGCGGGAACTTCAGCTTCTATGTTAGTAGAGCACGAGCGCAACAGCCGACTTCTCGCACTCGGAGACCGGGCCACAAGAATTGCTGACCTTTTCAGCCAATCGCTTGCTCTGCCCTTATGGAACGTTGATCTGCGCGCAATCGAAAACCAACTCGCCGCGCTTGCACCCAACCCTGAAGTTGCCGAGTTTACGGTTACCGCGGCAGGCTACGGAACGGTAGCTACTGTAAAAGGTTCCCGTCACTTAAACGAGGGCGAAAGCGTTGTACGTATACGAGCAATTGAATATGATCCACCCGGAAACGCACCGAAAGAGAAAATCGGGGAAATTCGAGTCGTACTAACCAAGGCTGTCGCTCAGGAGGCAATCAACCGCGCCCGGCAGGCCATCTTTGCGATTATGGCAGCGCTGCTAGCAGTGCTTTACGCTGCTAGCTTCCTCCTGCTGAAGCGCATGGTCCGCAGCCCCGTCAATCGCCTCGAAAAGATGGTCGATAAGATCGCCGGTGGAGACCTTGATGCGAGATGCGAGGTGAAATCTGACGACGAGCTCGGGCGTCTCGCCGTGCGAATCAATTACATGGCCGATCAGCTTCGGACATCGACACTGCTTCTTCAAGAAAGCGAGAGAAAGTATCGTAGCATCGTAGAGAATGCTGTCGAGGGTATATTCCTCCTCGATCAAGCTGGAAATCTTGCCGAAGCCAATCCCGCGATGGCTCAACTGCTTGGCTATGACAACGCGTACGATTTGACCGTGTCTGCAGAAAGCGATGGTCGACCAAAAAGCCCATTTTCTCTCAGCCTAACTGCAACTTTGTTCAAGACCTTGAACGCCGATGGCGAAATTCGCGGCCTCGAACTTCAGTTGAGTCGGCTTGATGGAACACCTATATGGGTCCAATTGAATGCACGCGGCCTAATGGGAAACGATGGCAGCCTTCGTTATCTCGAAGGATTGCTCACCGATGTGACCGCCCGCAAGCATGCCTTGGAAGATTTGCAATTGCAGCGCGATAGGCTGGAGTTAGAGGTGAGTGAGCGGAAATGGACCGAACTCGAATTGCTAGCATCCCGGGAGCGCCTCCAACAATTGCATGCGCATCAGGAAGCGATTCGGGAGGAGGAAAGGAAGTGCATAGCCATGGAAATCCACGATGAACTAGGGCAGCTTTTAACAGCCCTCAAAATGGATCTCTCCTTATTAAGCATGCAATTGCCGACGGGATCTGCCGTGATGCAGAAGGCTGAAGAGATGCGCGAATTGATTGAACAGACCATTCGCATTGTGCGAAATGTGGTCAGTCACCTGCGACCCACGGCATTGAACTATGGTCTCGCGTCCGCATTGGAAT
This sequence comes from Cupriavidus taiwanensis, assembly GCF_900250075.1. Lineage (NCBI taxonomy): Bacteria > Pseudomonadati > Pseudomonadota > Betaproteobacteria > Burkholderiales > Burkholderiaceae > Cupriavidus > Cupriavidus taiwanensis. The sequence continues at coordinate 7,416 of NZ_LT977072.1, read as the reverse complement.
GGCTCGCTGCAGACTTTAGCCGCCACACCAAGATTCCGTGTCGATTCCAATCCACTCACCCTGAACCAAATCTTCCCGACCCTCGTGCAACGGCAATTTTTCGTATCGTTCAAGAATCACTTACCAATGTAGCCCGCCACGCCAAAGCTTCCCAAGTCGATGTCACACTTGCCAATACAGAGGCCGGTATCGAAGTGATCATCAGGGACAACGGGCAGGGATTCAACGTTGTTTCTGCTCGCGCCGGATATTCATATGGATTGTACGGTATGGCGGAACGCGCTCGCCTAATTCGCGCGCAGCTAGAAGTTCACAGCAAGCCAGATCGCGGTACCCTAATAAGACTGCGACTTCTGGAAACCTTTGAAAAACCTCAATCCCATTAATCGAGAATCCGAGTTGAGTCGCCAGGAAGTCTTAGAGACCTCATTCCTGCGTGAATCCATGTCGAATTGCATAGCGAATAAGCTCGGCATTGTTCTGAAGACCCAGCTTTTGCATCAGCCGCATCTTGTGGGTGCTGATCGTCTTGGCGCTTAGCGATAGTGAATCGGCGATCTCGTTGACGGTTTGCCCTGTGGCGAGTCGCTGCAACACTTGGAATTCCCGATCAGACAGCACTTCATGTGCTGGCGCGTCAGTGCCCCTCTGGTGAAACACCATGGCGTCAACCAATGCCGGATCGATGAACTTGCCCCCTGCGGCAAGCTTGCGTATTGCCCCAAGGAGGATCTCCGGGTCACTATCCTTTGTCACATATCCGGATGCTCCAGCACGTAAGGCCCTTGAAGCGACTTGTGCTTCGTTATGCATGCTGAGAACTAGGATGACGAGACTCGGCCATTCGAGACGAACCCTCCGAATCAAGTCGATGCCACTGATACCGGGCATAGTCATGTCCAAGAGCAGGAGATTGAATTCTCCGGTGCGCAATTGCTCCAACGCAGCGGCGCCATCCGCGGCCTCGCCTGAGACGACGATATCTGTCGTTGTCGCCACAATTTGCTTTAGACCACTGCGGACGATCGCGTGGTCTTCAGCAATAAGAACTCGAATCATGCTTGACAGGGATTGGGGGCTATAAATTGACGCGCCCGCAACAGCACTGGGATCACTGTCGATACTTGGACTTTCAAAACCCTATTATCAACACCGACACCCGTTGCTAGGTACGGAAGGAACATGGTACGCCATATCCCTGGTGTTCGGATATGGGAGACATCGATAGAGGCATCCCCTCGCTACGCGGGGGTGAACTCTAGCGGCGTATTCGTGCCTTACGTTCGGGCGCCGTCTTGTAGAAAGCGCCGATGGAAGCTTTGATCACCAGTAAGTGCGCGCAAGTCTAACGGCAGCTTCGCTGTACTCCCGGGGCGAAAGGAGCTTCCCGTCTACATGACCAGCGCGGCTCTTTCCGCAGGTACGTCGTCTTTGCATGCACAGCAAGTGACTAAAAAATATCGTTTTGCTTCGCAAGCGACGAAACGAAATGTGAAGAAACGGCACGCGCATGGAGCACCTTGGCGGTCGTGCACCGCCGGTATGACGATTGATATACCAATGCGTTGCCAGTCTCTTCGTGCTTTTAGCGAGCGGCAGTCCGCGTGAGTGGAGCAAGATCCATACCAACATCAGATTGCAGGTCGCCCGCATTGCTATAGGCGCGCTCAGGCCGGGACAGAGCACGGATAGGTGCTCGCTGATAAATTCTCAGATACCTGCTGCAGAATGCTCGAGAAGCAGCGGACTTTTTCGTACCGCCGAGACGGCACGATTCGTCGGATGCGGTGATGGCAGCCGCACCGCTGGTGATGCCCTTAGCCACGGATAGCGCGCGCTGGTGCCCGACCAGATGCTTACCGACAGGCCGAAAAGGCTTTGCATTTGCCAGGCGCACCGCGTCCGCATCGTCCCTAGCGACTGCGATGCAGTAAACGGGCCAAATATTTCTTCATCGAAGGCAGCCATTCCAGGCGGCATATTGGCGATCACTGTCGCCACCTCTATCCCGGGTTTTGGCAGTGTGAATGAAAGCGGTGAGCAATGCGGACAAGATCAGGACAACGGCCTGCGGTCACACTGGCCCACACCATCGCCGATATGCAACGCAACAGGGCATCGGGCCGGTGCGTAGCAGAGTCGAAAACTGGCCGCAGTTTTCTGCCTCTAAGCTGAGGCAACGCGGATGCCGCCGTATCGAAGATCACCTGGACCTGTTCGCCAATCAGGTCCGTTATGCAGGTCCACTGCCCTTGTAGGGGATGTGGTTCATCTCGACGTTGATCAGACTACGGACCACCCGCCGCCTTGTTGCCAGTATTGGTGCCTGCACCGGGGCGGTTGTCGATCTGGAGTTGCGCCCTGGTGTTCTCGGGAGGCGCGTGCTGATATTGCATGACACGTTGTCGTGGCCACCACCCGGTGCGAACGGCACGAGGATACTGAGCGGCATCGAGGGATAAACCCTGTTGGCGCTGGCACGATCGACACACTGGCGCGCGTCACCGCCAGCAATGACTTGAATGCGTGCATGCAGTCTCCGGATATTTTGCTTGATGTCAGGAGGCGCAGTAGCGCCATGTCGCGCAGCTGCTCTCACAAATTGAAAGCATGCACCCGCTTTGTAATGCTCTGGGCCGACGGCCGAGCCGAAGGCTCGCGCAGCCCATCGTGCCGCCTAGATCGACCGTCCGCGAGGCGGGATTCGCCAGCTCCTGGTCCACGGTGGCGTCGAGGGCTTGCGCCCAGGCGATGCAGTTCGGCATGGCCCGATCTTCAGCCAGCCACTGCACGAGCATTCGAAGACCGGGTCGGCCTGCCCGCGGTCATAGCTGGGCAGTTGGTCGGCCTGAAGAATACGGCACCCAGATGGTGTCTTGATGGTCATTGGTAAAACTCGGGGGACGATTGCGGGATCTGTAAAGAGGCTGAGGGTCCTCGGTGACGTCGTCAAAGCCCAGCTCAACGGCGGTTACGAACGCGCCCTTCTGCTTTTCTTCCTGTGTGCCTTGACCGCCAGCAAAGTGGTCGAGCACCACCGGCAGCTTCAGCGCTGCGACATCCGTGGCCAATTCAGCGATAAGCGAGATCCGCAAGACCTTCACCACCCATCCCAACGCGCCGACCAACAGCTCGCGCGTTTCACTTGGGTCAATGCGAAGTCGTGGTTGCGCAGGCCGCTTACCTCCAGGTTCAGGCCGATTCCCCGCACACAATTGGCATGCATGGCCTGTGCAGGCGTGGTCGCCTCTAGGTCGACCACGATCACGCCGCGTTCCGGTCGCCGAGCCGGCTCAACACATCTAGCAGCGAGGTATTGTCAAATACCGTAGATGCTGGCATGAACCATGCACAACGCCATCCATGCCGATGCACTGCTCATAGACAATCAGCTCTTCCACGGGAGCTGATACGGCGAACACTTTCCCAGATTTACAGTGCCGCCTTGTGCGGACATACTGTTGCATCGGCCGTCCGGGGGTCGCACTCGCCGGTATGCGAAGCGCTGCGGCGGCTGGCGAGTCAGGCAGTGGTCACCGCTCATCCGAACGGCGGCTACGCGGTTGCCGAAAGCGGCCCAGCTCGTCCCGCAAACGAACGCGAGCGAGGCACCGCACTTGGCGACGTTTGCGAGGCGATCTATTTCAGGATTGTGGAGGTACGGCTCAACTGCAAACTGCCGGACCGCTTCACGGAGAATGAGTTGATGCGCAGGTATGACATCACGCGCGTCCAACTGGGTGCCATCCTGCGCCGCATCACACAGAAGGAGTCGTCGAGAGACTGGCCGGTCACGGGTGGATGTTCCTGCCAGTGCTCACGTCTGCCGAAACGTACAAGCAGGGATAGCGCTATCGCTTGCTAGCATCCTTGAACCCACCCTCGAGCTCGACCTAGAAGCTGTCCGGCGATGCTGACAGGAGGCGCTGACCAATGGGGGGCGCACACGGCAACGGCTGCCGTTCTGTTCGATGCCGATAGCCGCTTGCACGGACCATTGCTGCTTGCTCAGGCAACGTGTTCATTCCTCGAAGGCCAGCGTCGTCTTGACCGCTCGATGGCCGAACGGCGCTGCCGCGAGCATCTGATGCTGATCGACAGGCTACTGGCAGGCCCACAGGAAGCGGCCGCCGATTTCGTGCGGCTGCACCTGTGCAACGCGGTACGCGAAAAATCGGATAGCTAAGTTACTAGCATCCGGCCCAGCAGGACATGCTGACGCATGACGTTCAGTCGGCGATCGAACAGGTGCCGTTCGACAATTCTTGATTATCAAATCGTCCCGAGGTGGCAGGGGCTGCTGCTGGGCACCACAGCGCTCTACGGCGGCAATCCGCCAAAGGGCAAGGGCTACCCCAGCCGCGCGGGCACTATCAATTGCACCGCGTGGTGGAAGACTTGTCAGAAGTGCGGGACGCATGATGTTCGATCTGGACTACTTGAGTCGGGAATCGTACGTGCGCTGAGTGTTCTGCTGGATGGCGCTCTGCTGGACGACGCACTGCACTATACGCTTCCTGCGCGCACCCGCAGCGCGTTGTCGTCACCACATGTTCAGCGAGATCGCTTGCAAGCGCCCGGCTTGCTGAGCACGCTGTCGGACCTGAAGGTGGTGGTTCCGACCAAGACCGCTGTGGGCTATGCGCCGCTGGGCATCGCCAGCCACGACGCCATGGCCAGTCCCGACACGCTGGACTAGTACTTAAACTACGTTGCGCGCTTCCTCAAGGCATGGCGGGCTCAATCAGCAATGGGGGCAGTGTGCCGACGGCAACTGCCTTATCATGGGGCCTTCGCATCCATCACCACAACCATGCAGAACCTGCCAACCGAAGACTTCCAGGATCACCCTCTGGTGCGAATTGGCCACGCCGACTCCTATCTGCTGCTGGCACCTCAACATGGTGGGCGCCTGGTCCGCTGGGTACACCGAGGGCAAGATATCCTTTACTGGCCCGACGCCGCCGACTGGAGCCGCGTTGCCAAGGTCCTCGGCGGCAACCCACTGCTGTTTCCGTTTGCCGGCCGGCATTTTGTCAAGGGCCATCCGGGGCAGTGGCGTGATTCGCAAGGGAAGGTGCATCCGCTCGCGCTGCATGGTTTTGCGCGCGAGCTTCCGTTTGAGGTCAAGGCCATCAACGCTCGCGCGTCCATCACAATGACGCTGCGCGACAGCGGGGCAACGCGCGCAGGTTATCCATTCGCCTTCGCTTTTGATGCCGTCTACGCGTTGCTGCCCGATGGCCTGGAAGTCACGCTGCGCACCACCAATACCGGCACGCAGCGCCTGCCCTGCTATCCCGGCCATCACTTCTATTTCGCCTTGCCCCACTCGCAGCGCGCCGCAGCATCGCTCGCACTGCCGCGCACGGAGCGCTTGCGCCAGCGGTCGGATGGCAGCCCGATGTGCGCGGAGCCGGGCGAGGCAACATACCGGCTCGACGACCCACGGCTGCAGGACGCCCTCCACGCCTTCCGCGATAACCCGTCTGCCACGCTGGCCATACCTGGGCGCAAAATCCGCTTCGAACTGGACCAGCCCGGCTGCGCGCCATGGCATGCCGTGACCACCTGGTCCGAGACTGAGACCGCCGACTTCTATTGCGTGGAGCCGTGGGTAGGCCTGCCCGATGCCATCCACCACGGCCTCGGCCTGCGCTGGATCGAGCCCGGCCAGACGGAAAGCGCGGTGTGCCGGTTGCGCGTGACGTCAGATGGCCCCGCGTTGGCGAAAGTTCGCTCAGACGATGATGTGTCACCGACGTGATAAACGTACCCCAAGTCGCTTTGCCGGAAATTGTTCTTTGTGTGCCCGTTTTCATTAATTCTGTTGCTTTCCCAGCGCATCAGCCTGTCGCTAGCTTGAAAACTTCGACGCCGCTTCTATCGATCATAGGAATCGTGCCAGTGACTTTCAACGCCGCTCATCACCGGCCGGATCTCGCGCGGTGGTCGGATACTACTTCAGCTTAAGACTCCAAGTTAGTAACCACATGGGACATAATCAACCGCGCGTTGTGCCCATGATGTCCCAGGCGGGGAGTCTCGGGGACACGCCGAATCTGCCCAGGGAATGGCGTTCGTATAGACCTGTCAGTAGGTTCACGATGCGCTGCGAATGCGGTCGGCTCGTCGTTTCCGGATCCCAGGCCCTCGTTCGCGAGACGGCGACCTTTCCTTTATCGATCTTTTTGCGGGCTTGGCCCGTCAGTGATTCCAGTACCTTCGGCCGTGCTGTACCGCCGCGGCGGCGAGCACATGACTTCAGCTTAGGGCGCTCGCGGAGCAGCCCGGCCGCGAGCTACATGTGAAGATTCAATACGTTGTATCCGTGGTTCATCCGAACTGAGTCTGGAAAACGGGAAGTCGCCAAGCACCCAGACTTCCAGGAGGTCAGCCGGCCCGACTCACCTTTGCCCGTCGACTCGAGTACGGCGGCCATGTGCCGATGGGGGCCTGGAGCCACACCGACTCGGGCGGCGCGCGATCAGTCGGCCGATTCTATGCCGAGTTGCTGCAGGCGAGATCCCATGTCCTCGCCACCGCGGTCTGAAGCCCATTTGCGCGGCACCACACGTTGCTGGAACGCTGGATCGAGCTGGCCAGCCAAGGTGGCGGGCGCTTTCTGATCCTCGTCATCGACGAAGCCCAGGGGATGTCGCAGCAAGAATGGTTGTGGCTCGGCAGCGAGTGGCCGACGGGCTCTGGCCTGTGGTTCACGGCAAGCCTGGCGCCGGTGCCTTGTGCACAGGGATTCCGGCTTGCGGACAGCGCGACCGCGCTGATGCATGCCATGACCGATTGCCTGCCGGTGGGTTATTGCCTGGCCAATCAATTTCCCGATGAAGACGGTGAGCCATGTCTGCCGCCACGTGCTGCTGCGCTTGGCCGCGGGCGCGGGCGTTGAGGAAGCGACGTCACTGAATGCGTGGCGGCAGTTCGTCAAGGCATGCCGGTCATCGCATCTTGATGGCGATGGTGTCGGCCACTGCGGCGCGACGGCGCAATGAACGCAGCGCGATGCAGATGTGATGGAACCACCGCGTTTAACCTGGCATCGCGACAGCATCCTGCCCTATGCGTCCTTGAGCCACACACTGCATCGGGCCTGCGCACTCAATGGGCTTTGGCCACGCCAGCTTGCGCTCATGGCGGCGGACTGGGATCACCACGGCCGACACCGGCCCGCCTACGGGATTGATAGGGAGCGACTGGCGGCGTTAGTGGGCGAATCATCGGAGAAATTCCAAATGGTCAACGCTCGAAGAAGCGCGGGCTTGCCTGCGGCCCGCCCTCTTCGGCGCCGACGCCAAAGTCTGCCCCCTCTGCCTGGCGGCAGGATATCACTCCGACCTGTTTGCGCTGCGCTGGCTGCAGGACTGTCCGATCCACGCAGTGCCCTGCGTGCGGAGTGTC